>NZ_JANSIV010000033.1:0-9502 GCF_047502705.1 Synechococcus sp. H70.1 | reverse complement strand
AGATGTGTATTAGAGAGAGCTCTTCCGCCTCTTCCCCCAGCCCGCCGCAGCGGCTTCATTTGGCCGGTTTCGGGGCAAGTCACCTCTGGCTTTGGCTACCGTCGGGGTCGCTTCCATGCGGGGATCGATATCGCTGGCCCGCTGGGATCGCCGGTGGTAGCCGTTCAGGAGGGGCTGGTGACCTTTGCCGGCAACGCTGGAGATGGCTACGGCAATTACGTGGACATTCGCCATCCTAACGGGATCGTTACTCGCTACGCCCACGGCCACCAGATCTATGTGTCCGAGGGCCAGTACGTGCAGCAGGGCCAGGTCATCATGAGCCGGGGCAACACGGGCCACAGCACAGGACCCCACCTGCACTTTGAAGTCCGCCCTGGCGGAGGCGCGCCTGTCAATCCCCTGCCCTACTTGCCCTGATCCCCCTAGGGCCAGCCTAGAACAGCCAGTCCAGAGGATAAATTGCTAGCCTAAAAGAGCGAGCTCCCAACCTCTAGGAACGCACCGATGCAGTGGGCGAACGCACTCTCCCAGCTCCCTTCCCTGGAAGCAGCTCTGCAACAGGTGGTGGAGGAAGCCAAGGCTCAACTTCAGGCAGCTCAACTGAAAAATGCCCTGACGCAACAGGTGCAGGGGGTGGGCTCCGGCAGCTTGCCGGGGCTGCTTACTGGCTACCTTCCCCCTCAGCCGCTACGGCCCAACTTAGGGATCCTATTTGTGTCAGCGGCCTTTGCTAGCGAGTACGTTCGCGTGCTGCCCTTGCTGTCCGACTTGCTCGAGGTGGACGTTTTAATTGGCTGCTCAGGGGGTGGCATTGTTGGCGGCGGCCAGGAAATTGAGGAGGGGCCGGCTTTGTCGCTTTCTTTGGCGGTGCTGCCCGAGGTGGCCCTGCACCCCTTTCATCTGCGCGGGGATCAACTGCCTGATTTGGATGCACCTCCTTCGGCGTGGGTTGAGCAAGTAGGGGTTGCGCCGCAGGCCCAGCCCCATTTCTTGCTCCTAGCCGATGGATTTTCCTCCCGCATCTCCGAGCTGCTGCAGGGGCTAGATTTTGCCTATCCCGGCGCCGTCAAGGTGGGGGGATTGGCCAGCGGTGGCCGCGGTCCTCGGGGCAATGCTTTGTTTTTGCTGGATGCACGTACCCCCACGCCCCGCTGCGAGCTGTATCGGGAAGGCACAGTGGGGCTGGCGCTCTCCGGCAACGTGGTGCTGGAGGCAGTGGTGGCCCAGGGGTGCCGTCCCATTGGGGATCCCTTGCGCATTACCGAAGCAGAGGGCAATGTCATCCTCAGCTTGGAAGGGCGACCGCCCCTAGCGGTCCTCCAGGATTTGTTCGAACGCCTGAGCCCCGCGGATCGCCAGTTGGCTCGCCACGCCCTCTTCATTGGCTTGCTGATGGATGAGTTTAAGGCGGATCCAACACCAGGGGATTTTCTCATTCGCGTAATCCTCGGCGTTGACCCGCGAGTGGGAGCCATAGCCATTGGGGATCGGGTGCGCTCCGGCCAGACAGTGCAGTTTCATCTGCGGGATGCCCAGACCTCGGCAGAGGACCTGCGGTGGGCTCTCAGCCGCTATTGCTTTGAACGCAACTTGGGGCGAAATTCTGCCTCAGAACGTTCCTCCCAGCTAAGCCCGCAGCCTTGTGGGGCGCTAATGTTCGCCTGTTTGGGGCGAGGCAAGGGGCTATATGGCGTCCCCAACTTTGACTCGCAGCAGTTTCGAGAAATCCTGGGAGAGGTGCCATTGGGGGGCTTTTTTTGCAACGGGGAGATTGGCCCAGTGGGGGGATCCACCTTTTTACATGGCTACACTTCCTGCTTTGGTATCTTCCGGCCCGCCTGCTGGCTTCCCTCTGGCGGGGGAGCCAGTTCCTAAGCAAGGCCCTAGAAGGCCGAGCTAGGTGTACTCCTCAACTGGAGGCTATGCCAGCCTCGCTTGCCTGCTGCAATGGATGTAGAATTCAGTAAACTTTGAGGTGGAAAGCCTCAATTCTTTGTTAGCGCCTTTAACAAAACGTTTTATCCGAGTTTGGGCTGCAACCATCTATGGCTCGCATACTCATCATTGAGGACGATCCTTCAATCCTAGATATTCTACGTATCAATCTGGAGTTGGCGGGCTACGAAGTTGTCAAGGCTACTGACGGAGTTCGTGGGCAGGCGCTAGCTCTGCAAGTTCTCCCCGATCTCATCATTCTCGACCTAATGCTACCCCAAGTGGATGGACTAACGGTTTGCCAACGGCTGCGGCGGGACGAACGCACCAGCGACATTCCCATTTTGATGCTTACCGCCCTTGGCCAAACCCAGGACAAGATCGAGGGCTTCAACGCCGGTGCTGACGACTATCTGACCAAGCCCTTTGAGGTGCAGGAGCTACTGGTACGGGTACGGGCTTTGCTGCGCCGTGCCGATCGCATCCCTCAGACGGCTAAGCACGGCGAGATCCTCACCTATGGCCCCTTGACATTGGTGCCGGAGCGGTTTGAGGCGGTGTGGTTTGGCAAAACCATTAAGCTCACCCACCTGGAGTTTGACCTGCTCCACTGCCTCTTGCAGCGGCACGGCCAGACGGTTTCCCCCAGTGAAATCCTCAAGGAGGTATGGGGCTACGATCCCGACGATGACATCGAAACCATCCGTGTCCACATCCGCCACCTGCGCACCAAGCTGGAGCCGGATCCCCGCCACCCTCAGTACATCAAAACTGTCTACGGGGCAGGCTATTGCCTAGAGTTGCCCAACATTGCCGAGCCCCTTCCGTCCCAGCCGGAGCTGGCAAAAGACTCCTCCTCATGAGGGTGCCCCCACAGCAGGGGCAGTTGCCGGTAGGAAGGTAAGCAAGCGCTGCCTGGCCCGCCCATGAAAATCATTAGTCTACTCACGGATTTTGGTCTCCAGGATCCCTACGTCGGCATTCTGAAGGGGGTGATTTGGGGGATCGCGCCACAGGTTCAGTTTATCGACCTCAGCCACGCGATCCCGCCCCAGGACGTGGCAGCGGCCCGTTTTGCCCTGATGACGGCCTATCCCCATTTACCTTCTGGAACCATTCACCTGGCGGTGGTAGATCCGGGGGTGGGGAGCAGCCGAAGGGCGGTGGCCATCCAAACCGAAAGAGGCTATTTGGTCGGCCCTGACAATGGTCTCTTCAGCGGCGTTTTGGAGCAATCCCCACCTCTGGCTGCGGTGGAACTCAACCGACCCCGCTACTGGCGCACTCCTTCTCCCAGCCGTACCTTTCACGGGCGGGACATTTTTGCCCCTGTGGCGGCCCACTTGGCCAACGGGATCCCTTTGGCAGAACTGGGGGATCCCTTAGACGTGACCGAGCTGGTTCGCTGGGACTGGCCGCCACCGCAGCTGGAGAGCAACGGCTGCCGGGGTATCATCCAGGCCATCGACCACTTTGGCAATGGCATCACCAATCTGCCGGGTCAGTGGGTGGAGGGACGGCGCTGGAGCGCCTGGATCAAAGGCCTCCCCATCCGCTCTGCCACCACCTTTGCCGACGGAAGGGAAGGCGAGCTGCTGGCCTTGGTGGGCAGCTCGGGCTGGGTGGAGATTGTGCAAAACCGCGGCAACGCCAGCCGTAGCCTCGCTTTCAAAGTAGGGGAGGAGGTGCGCCTGCAGTGGGCTGGCTAGCGTCCTCACCCCTCTCCCCCTGCAACGGGAGAGCCTAGGCAGGCTGGCTTTCCACCGTCACAGCTTCCGGTGCAGTGGGGCCCACCTGGACTTTGACAACCCGTGCGGCATCGGCTTTGGGCAAGGTGAGGGTGAGAATGCCATCCCGATAGGTGGCCGAGACTTTCTCCGGCTGAATAGCTTTGCCCAGTCGGAGGAGGCGCTGAAAAGGCTGTGGCTCCACCTCTTGATAGAGCAACTCGGCCCCTTCAGGGCCTTGCAGCCGAATCTCGCCGCTGATGGCCAATTGCTGAGCAGTGGTCTCGATGCGGAAGCGCTCCGGATCAGCTCCCGGCACCCACACCTGGACAGTGTAGGCTTCGCCGCTCTCCCAAACCTGGAGTGGCACCGTGAGGAAGTGGCGAGGGCGCTCGCTGGAACGCTGCTGCCTTGGAAGGTCAAAGGGGCTGAAGTAAACCAATTCCATTTCCATGATGCCTCCTTGGGTAAGCCAAGCCATCCACCAATGGCGCTTGGATCCCACTTCTCTCCAGAAGTTTGGGAAGAGCGGGATCCAAACCCACTTCCATCCTCCAAGACTGCTGTTGTTACAAAGGAGGGCAAGCCGATCCCAGTAGGGAGGGATCCCTTTACCTCACTGGCTGTAAAAGCAGCCGCAGACGCTCCAGAGCGCGTTGGTTTTCTTCAGGGGTGCCCACCGTTAGGCGCAGCCCACCGCCGGTACAGCGCACACAGGTTCCTAGCTCCTGCCAGGCCTGCTGCAACGCTTGGGGATCCCAGTTGGCTACCCGAAAGTAGAGAAAGTTGGCTTGGCTGGGCCAAACCCGCACCCCCGGCAGCTCCTGGAGGGCCTGGTAAAGCGCTTCCCGCTCCTGACGGATGAGGGCTACGTCGGCCAAAAGTTCCTCGGCATGCTCTAGGGCAAGCCGGGCAGCCCACTGGGAAATCGCCGAGAGGTTGTAGGGCAGGCGGATGGCTTCTAGCACCTGGATGAGCTGGGGATGGCCAATGGCGTAGCCCACCCGGTGGGCTGCCAGGCGAAAGGCTTTGGAGAAGGTGCGCAGGATAACCCAGTTGGGGTGCTCTGCCAACTTGGGCAGGGCCGTGTGCTGGCTAAACTCGAAATAGGCCTCGTCCACAATCACCAGAATTTCTTCCGGCAGCCCTTCCACCCACTCCCACTCAGCTGCCGTTAGGCCATTGCCAGTGGGCGAATTGGGATCCACCAAACACACCACCCGCACCCGCTGCTCGGCTATGGCCTCCTGGCACCGCCCCAGATCCAGGGCAAAGCTTTCGGGGTGGCGGGGCACGCGCACCACCGGGATCCCCAGGCTCTCAGCCAGAATAGCGTACATAGAAAAGGTAGGCTCTGGCACCAAAATGCCGCCCCTTCCGCCCAGGCAGGTGGCAATGAATAGGGATCGGATGAGCTCGTCGGAGCCGTTGCCTACACTAATCTGCTCAGGCGCTGCCCCCGCATAGGCGGCGATGGCCTGCTTGAGGCGCCACTGCTGGGCCTCGGGATAGCGGTTGCTTGGGATCTCCTTTTCCCAGAGAAGGGAGAGTTTCTGCTTAAAGCCCGGCGGCCAATCCCAGGGGAACTCGTTGGCATCCAACTTGTCAGCCCCTGTGGCCAGGCCAGCATCGTAGGGCTGCAGCTGAAGCAAATCTGGGCGCAGATACCGCAAGGCAGATCTCCCTGACGGGGCAGGGTACCTATGATAGCAGGGCTAACCTTTTTGCCAAAGTAAGCTAGAGTGTTTCTAATCTGGACGGGGCTGACGGGGCTCGAACCCGCAACTTCCGCCGTGACAGGGCGGTGCTCTAACCAATTGAACTACAGCCCCAGGAGCTACAAGTACCTATTCTGACCTAGATAAGGATGGTTGTCAATCATGGTACCTAGTCTAGCGGCCCAGGCCGCAACCTTAGTGGAGGCAGCCCCGCAGAACGGGATCCCGGCCACAGCAATGCAGCAGGTGGCGTCGGTGCTGACCCAGGTGGCCCAACATTTGGATCACCTGCAGTACACCATCTTGCGCTATCCCGATGGCGGCTGGCTAACGGCACGACTGGTGGAAACCTCTCCTGGAACGGAGCCCATCAGCCATCTTTGGATCCCGGCTTTTGGCCATCTGGAAGATGCCCAGGCAACCCTGGCAGAGCTGCGGGAGCAGGCACCGGAGTTGGAGGCCGCCTCTTTCCAGGTTTTGGAGCTGCTGTTGCTGTCTTTGGGGTTTTCCCGCGCCGAAGGCATTGTCTTTTACGACCAGGCGGGGGAGCGGCGGCAAGGGAAAGCTGTCAATTGTCGGCTTTTGGTGGAGCAGATCAACCAAGCCCTGCGCCAGGTCATTCCTCCACCCCTAGCCTAAGGCGGAACCTCAGTCCAAGAGAGCCCCCTGGCGGCGGGCAAACCTACGCAACTTCTCCTCCATCTGGGCCCCCCGCAGATCGGCTTTGGAGAAGTTGGTAAAGCGCTTGCCCCCTTCCTCGCGCAGCAGGAAGGTGCTGCTGCCTACAGACCAAAGCACCGAGCTGGCCGCTACCATTGCGATCCCGGCTGCCCCTAGGGCATAGACCACATTGCGCGCGGTAAAATGAACGAGCAAAAACGCTAGGCCGCCTGCTCCCAGGAGCCCTCCCAGGCCTGCTAAGATCCCGCCCAGGGTTCGGGCTGACCCAAGAAGCCGGTTTAGAAGACGCAGCCAGCCGGGCTGAGGCACGTTGAAGCGGACGCCGCGCAGATCTGCCCCTTGCAGATTGGCTCCTGAAAAATCAGCCCCCCGCAGATCGGCGCAGCGCAAGTCATAGCCGGCCAGGTTCTGGTTGGCAAAGGACTTGCCCCGCAGATCTGCCCCCGCCAGAGACGGCAGCCGCGGCGGGGTGGCCGGCCTCATCCGCCCACTGCCGGTGATGCGGCTGGTGGGGCCGAGTTGGGTAAAACCAGGGGGAGCAGATCCCCCGGGCAGCAGGCCTCCCGCGCCGGGCCGAGGGAGCGGTGTAGGCGAGAGTCCATCTGTTTGGGGCAGGGGGGGAGAGGTTGAGCGGCGTCTGGCCCAATGGTCGGAGATTAACAAGGGGCTGGAGGCGGTAGTCAACGGAGAGCGAGGCAGGAGGATTGGCGAGGAAGGCGAGCTCTCTTCCATCCCCTGTAGAGCCCGCAGCACCTCAGTAGCCGTGGCAAAGCGCTGGCTGATGGCCGGCTGCAGCATGCGGCGCAAAATGGCGTCGAACTCAGGGCTAAGCTGCAGGCGATCCGACCAATCCCATTGGCCAGTCTGGTGGTTGTAAAACTTGGCCGGCGACTCTAAAGTCATCAAGTTAATACAGGTAGCAGCCAGCGCGTAGAGATCGCTGGCAGGGCCTACTGCTTGACCGGCCACCTGCTCTGGGGGAGAAAAGCCCAGCGAGCGGATGGCTGTATATTCTTCCTGGGCCTCATGGCCTGGCCCCAGCTGCTTCACCGCCCCAAAGTCAATCAGCACCAAGCGGCCATCTTCTTTGCGGCGAATGAGATTGGCCGGCTTGATGTCGCGGTGGACGGTGTTGTGGCTGTGGACATAGCTGAGGATGAGCAGCACCTCCTGCATCACCTGCCGGGCTTGTTCTTCAGAAAAGGGCCCGTTGCGCCGCGCCTCCTGGGCGAGGGTGATCCCCTCGATAAACTCCTGCACCAAGTAAAACTTGCCACCTTCCTGGAAGTGGGCGTAGAGCCTGGGGATTTGCGAATGCTCCCCCAGGCGCTCCAACACCTTGGCTTCGCGGTTAAACAGCTCCTCTGCCAGTTTGGCCAGTTGGGGCGAATTCCCCACCGGGCGCAACTGCTTGATCACCCGCCAAGGCTTGGAGGGCAGGTCTTCATCGCGGGCCAAGAAGGTGGCGCCAAATCCCCCCTGCCCCAGGCGCTTGAAGGCCCGGTAGCGATTGCGCACTAGCAGCGGCTGGCCACAGGAGGCACAGATGGAAGCATCCGGCGGATTTTCTGGCTGCAGACAGTCAGGATTGAGACAATAGCAGGTGAGCATACCCCTCCAAAGGCTACCGGTGACCTCTAGGTAACCAAGACGGGGCCGCTGGGGGGGCAAGCGCGTTAGACATCTAGCCTAGACCCACATCTGGTTCCAACAGGCTGATCCTAGCGTTTGCCCACGCGAGCTCAAGCGGAGAAATCGCATAGATTTTGCTGCCTTGACAGGTGGTGCCGGCAAAATCCAGGCCCCGAGGGTTCAACTGCTCTAGCAACAAAAAACCTAGAATTGAATACAGTTACTCTTCGCCTTGGCCATGTCTCCATCCTTCTCCGGTGCCGCTATCCGGCAGGCTTTTCTAAACTTCTACGCCCAGCGGGGCCACCAGGTACTGCCCAGCGCCTCCCTGGTGCCGGAGGATCCCACGGTGCTGCTGACTATTGCCGGCATGCTGCCCTTCAAGCCCATCTTCCTGGGGCATCAAGAGCCACCCTATCCGCGGGTTACAACGGCCCAGAAATGCGTGCGCACCAACGACATTGAGAAGGTGGGACGGACGGCCCGCCACCACACGTTTTTCGAGATGCTGGGCAACTTTAGCTTCGGCGACTACTTCAAAAAGGAGGCCATCACCTGGGCCTGGGAGCTGCTAACAGAGGTGTTTGGCCTGCCGCCGGAGCGCCTGGTGGTGAGCGTCTTTCAAGAAGATGAGGAGGCCTTTGCCCTCTGGCGCGAGGAGATAGGGATCCCGCCCCACCGCATCCAGCGCATGGGGGAGGAGGACAACTTCTGGGCTGCCGGCCCCACTGGTCCCTGCGGCCCTTGCTCCGAGATCTACTACGACCTCAAGCCAGAGCTGGGGGATGAGCAGATTGACCTGGGGGACGACTCCCGCTTCTTGGAGATCTACAACCTGGTGTTCATGGAGCTCAACCGGGACAGCGAGGGCCGCCTCAGCCCCTTGGCCAAGCAAAACATTGACACTGGCCTAGGGCTGGAGCGGCTGGCTCAGGTGCTGCAGGGAGTCCCCAACAACTACGAGACGGATTTGATCTTTCCCATTGTGCAGAAGGCGGCCGAGATTGCCCAGGTGGACTACTTCCGGGCCAGCCCTGAGCAGAAAGTCTCCCTCAAGGTAATTGGGGATCACGCGCGGGCGGTGATGCATCTCATTGCCGATGGGGTGATCCCCTCCAATGTGGATCGGGGCTACGTGCTGCGGCGCTTGATCCGGCGGATGGTGCGCCACGGGCGCCTCTTGGGGATCGGCGAGCCCTTTACCTGGCCAGTGGTGGAGACGGCCATCCAGTTGGCGGAGGCGGCCTATCCCGAGGTGCGGGAGCGGGAGGCGGTGATCAAAGCCGAGCTGCAGCGGGAAGAGGAGCAGTTTCTCAAGACTCTGGAGCGGGGGGAACGGCTGCTGTTTAATCTGTTTGCAGACGTTACCGCCACTGGCGCGCCAAAGCAGATCTCCGGTGCCGCCGCCTTCAAGCTCTTTGACACCTATGGCTTCCCCTTGGAGCTGACCCAGGAAATTGCCCAGGAGCACGGCTTCAGCGTGGATGTCCAGGGCTTTGAGCAAGAGATGGAAAAACAGCGGCAGCGGGCCCGCGCCGCCCACCAAACCCTCGATGTCATGGCTCAGGGATCCCTGGACGAGCTGGCTGAGTTTTTAATCGAGACGGAGTTTCTCGGCTACAGCCAGTCCTCTGCCCGCGGCGTGGTGGAGGCGCTCCTAGTGGAAGGGAAGTCGGTGCCTCAGGTAGAGGCCGGGCAGGTGGTGCAGGTGGTTTTGGATCGCACGCCTTTTTATGCGGAGTCCGGGGGGCAAATTGGCGATCGCGGCTACCTGGCCGGGGAGGGCGTGTTGGTGCGGGTGGAGGA
>NZ_JANSIV010000032.1:0-1488 GCF_047502705.1 Synechococcus sp. H70.1 | reverse complement strand
GCCGAACAGCGGGCGGAGCGTCTGGCCCAAAAGCTGCGAGAACTGGGGGTGGATCCCGATGCACTTTAAAGCCTCCCCCCCCTCAAGAGGGTTGAGGATAGGCGGCAAATCCTACTGAGCAATCAACAAAACAGGCAGCTTCTGGACAGCTGGCCGTAGTCCTTTGGGAAAACGCTCCCGCTTCAGAGGGTAGCGGTAGTTCATATGCTGAATCAGCCTCTCCCACTGCCAAGGGTTCAAGCCAGACACCACAGAACAAAGCGGCTCCTCAGCTACTTCCTCTCCTTTCTCCATGAGTTTGAGGATTACATTCCCCGCCGCCATTTCTAGTATTTGATTGGCTAGCTGTGGATCCGGATCCCCGAGTAGGATAAGAGCATAGTCTTTTGGATTTGGACTAAGCAAGATTTGCTCCAGCAGCTTCTCCAACTCCTGCACAAGCTGCTCCGTTTCCAGCTCCCAGTAAGGAAAAAGAACGACGTTAAACTTGCTCAGGCAGATCCCTTGCGGAAGTGTAGTTTCTGTTAAGCTATCTCTCACTACTGGCAGGTTCTCAGCCAGGCTCACCCAGACTCCGGTATAGTCAATACTATGCAACCGAAAGAAAGCCCCAATTTCTCGTTCAAAGTCGTGGACAGCCTCTCGACATCCCTGCCAATGTCCGTAATCATCGATTTGGATAAATCCTTGGGAGTTAACCTGCTCATAAAGATTCTGAAAGATATCCATTGTGGACTGGTACCAGTCAGCGTCCGCGTGTAGAAAAGCGATCTCGCCGACCTGGTCACGGTAAGCTGGCAATGTGTCAGCAAACAGTCCTTGAACAGGAACAATGAGATCCCAAACTCCTAACTCCTTACTGATCACCTCCAAGTTCTCCGAGATAGGAGCACCCAAAGCTCCAGCTCCATAGGGAGTATCATTGGCAAAAACTCCTCTGTAATCTCGGTCTACTTCTGTTGGCTGAGGCATCCCTGAGAAGGTGTCAAAAGCGTAAACCTTGCGAGGTCGGCGGCTGTAGTTTTTGATCACCCAAGCTAGCAGTGCAGAGCTGCCTCCTTTGTAAACGCCACACTCAACAAAGTTCCCAGGGATGTCTTCTTGGCAGACTCGCTTGGCCAAGGTGTAGAGATTCCAGAGACGCTCAAAGCCCAAAAGGGTAAAGGCCTTAACCTTTTCCAAAACTCTCGATAACTCAAGGTTGCATACCGGGTATCCCTTCAAATGCTCTGGCAGTGTCCAATCAACAGCAGGATCCGGAATATGCTCCACAGGCTGGACGTTGCCTCGCCAAGCGACGCCCATGATCTGCATGGTTTGGTAAATCATCGTGTTCCAGCCTCGATCCCTCAGGTAGTTTAGGCCCTCGGCTACGTCCGGTGAAGCAAGGTCGTGAAAGAGAATTAGAGCATCTTCAGCAGCGTAGCGGTCTGCCACCTGAGCATCCAGCAGAGGAGCTGGCGCGTCGTGATTTCCATCGATGTAGAT
>NZ_JANSIV010000031.1:0-9631 GCF_047502705.1 Synechococcus sp. H70.1 | reverse complement strand
AAACATGCTTGTCCTCCCCCAGCTCTACCGCCTTTGCCACCAAAGCACGGCCCCCACCCCCAACGCCACCAGCGGCAGGAGTACCGTCGATCCCAGCACCAACCAGCGGAAGTTCTGGTCGGTTAGGGTGAGACGGCGGTCGGTAATAGATTTGGGGCGGATGGAGATCTGCTCGGTCTGTTCGGTTAGCCAGTTAACCGCGTTGAGGAAGAGATCCCGGTTGCCCTGCTGCCGCAGGTTGCCGTCAAGAGCAAAGTTGACATTGCCAATGACCACCAGGCGGGCCTCAGGTGCTGAACTCTGCTGGGAATCCTGCTTCTCGCTTTCCAGCCGGCGGCTCAAGGCGACACCTAGGGTTAGCGGGCCAGGCTTGTCTTGAGCCAGGTCAAATTGCACGGGGCCAGCCTCCAGGTTGGGGCTGGTCTCTCCCCAGCTCTGGGGGCTGGTGCGCAGCAGAGGTGTAGCCTGGATCCCTTCGCGGGCTTGGGTTTCTACAGAACGAGCCAGAGGAAAGAGGGTCATCAGCCGCTGCTCGGCCAAGGGGGCGGTAATAGGGTGATCCCCGTAGGTGGTGACTAGGGCAACTGCCGGTCCTGTGCCCAAGAGTTGGCTGACGCTGCTCACCTCGATAAGGATGTCATCTCCCAAAACCACGCCCCACTCTTCCAGCAAGGGATCCAAGCCAGCATCCACCCGTGGCCCAATGAGCAGCAGCAGGCGCCCTCCCCTGGCCAGGTACTCCTGCAGCTTCTCCACCTCCCCCGGGAAGAGAGCCCGCTGCGGCCCTGCCAACACCAGCACATCGGCCTTGTCCGGGATCTCCGACTGCACCAGGTTCAAAGGCTCCACCCGATAGCCTTCCTGGCCGAGGGCTGCCACCGCCTGGGCCAGCGTTGGGGTACCTTCCCGTGCCTCTAGGCCCACTTCCCCATGCCCTTGCACGAAATAGGCCAGCAACTCCCCGCGGTTGACCACTTTAGACAAGACGGGGGTCAGTTTGCTCTCCAGCTCAGGGGCAGGGGGCTGCGGCAGTTGCTGCCGGCTTTCTCCGGCTTCCACCACGAGGGTGTTGTTTTGCGTTACCTGGAGCCGCTGCACCGTTAGGGGATCGCGGTTGGGATCCACAAATTCAAATTGGAAGCGCTCAGGGTTGAGGCGGCGGTAGCGCTCCAGTTGCTCCCGCAGGTTGGGATCCGGCGCCGTGGTAACCACCCAGACTTTGACGGGTTGCGCCAATCCCTGCACCAGTTGCCGGGTTTGAGGCGAGAGGGTAAACAGGCCTCCCTCCGTGAGATCCAGGCGCAGGTCGTAGCGCACGGCCACGACATTGAGCAACACCAGAATGACGGCCATCGCCGCCACCGCCACCAGGATGTTGGCGTTGGTCTGAGTGGAGCGCAGGCCAAGGAAGACGCTGACTTCGCGCTGGTGGGTGAGACCCCACACCACTACTAGGACTAGGCCTGCTGCCAGCAGACTTAGCGGCACAGCTGTCCAGCCAGTGAGGGCAGCTCCCACCAGCAACCCAATGGCTATGACACCAAGGCCGAGGATCCCCGTCCAATCTGCCAGTGCCCGCCAGTCTTTCATCACCGCACACCTCCCAAGACAACCCTAGCCCTGCTGCCAGCGCAAGCTTTCCACCGACTGCACCGTGGCAAACAGCCCCAGCACAATGATGCTGAGGAAAAGGACGACGCTACTGCTGCTGAGGATCCCTTGCACCCAGTTGCTGTATTGCTGCAGCAGGGAGATGTGCCGCAGGGTAGCGGCAATCCACGTGTTCTCCTGGCCGGCAGCAGCGTCGATGACCCAGAGCAGCAGGATCAACCCAAAGGTAGCCACCGCAGCAATGAGGGTACTGTCTGTTAGAGAAGAGACAAATAACCCCAAAGCCATGACACTACCCGCCAGCAGGGCAAGTCCCACATAGCCCATCAGAGTTAAGCGGTAATCAACCGCTGGCCTGGCGCTACTTAGCACCAGCACGTGGTAAACCAGAGGCGGCAGCAATAAGGTAATGAAGAACACCCAGACCGCCAGCCACTTGCCCAGGGCCACCTCTAGGTTGGTAATGGGGGAGGTAGCCAACAGCTCCATCGTGCCCCGCCGCCGCTCCTCGGCGTAGGAGCTCATGGTGAAGATAGGCAATAAAAATAGGGAAAGGGTGCTCAGCAAATTGAGAAACTGCTGCGACAGGATGGTGGCGGCATCGAAGGGGTTCTCTTGGCCAAACTGGGCAAAGAGATCCACCTGCTGGGAGAAGTTAATGACCCGCACCAAGATGTTGACAAAGAAAAACCCCGCCAGGCCCCAGAACACCGCCGCCACCACGTAGGCAATGGGGGAGGTGAAATAGCCGCGCAGTTCTTTGCGAAAAATGGCCACTGCTCCGTTCATGCTGCTTCCTCCAATGTGCCTGCGGATCCCTCTTGGGTGGTGAGCTGCAGGAAAATCTCTTCCAAAGAAGCCTGGGGACGACCGATCTCGTAGAGGTCGATCCCTGCCTGCACCAGGGCCCTGGCCACCTCCGGGATCCAGCCTAAGGACTCTGTCCCTTTGTCGCGAACGGCAGCAACGTTGCTTTTAAGCTGCACCTGCCAGCGAGGGGGATCGGATCCCAGGGGCTGCAAACTCACCACCTCCACCTGGGGCAAGTTTTGCAGGGCCGCCCGGATAGCCGTTTCCTCAGGGGCGCCCACCACCAGCTTTGCCTGCTGCCGATCCTGCACCTGTGCCGTCAGCTCGGCGGGCGTGCCGATGGCTGCCACCTGGCCGCGGTTGATGATCACCACCCGGTCGCAGGTCATGCTTACCTCCGGCAGGATGTGGGTGGAGAGGATGATGGTGTGCTCCCCTGCCAGACTTTTGATGAGGTTGCGCACCTCGATGATCTGCTTGGGATCCAGCCCAATTGTGGGCTCGTCGAGGATAATCACGGGCGGGTCGTGCACTAAAGCTTGGGCCAGGCCCACCCGCTGCTTGTACCCCTTGGAGAGCTTGCGGATGAGGGTGTGGCGCTTGTCTTCCAGGCTGCAGCGGCGAATTACCTCGTCTACCCGCCTAGGTCGGTCACCAGCGCTGACCCGCTTAATCTGGGCAACAAAGTGCAGGTAGGCCTCCACCGTCATATCGGGGTAGAGGGGCGGGTTTTCTGGCAAATAGCCAATGCGCTGCCGCACTGCCATCGGGTTTTCGTGCACATCAAACCCGGCCACCCGCGCCGTTCCTTCCGTAGCCGGCAAGTACCCCGCCAGAATGCGCATCGAGGTGGTCTTGCCGGCGCCATTGGGCCCTAGAAACCCCATGATCTCGCCGGCATTCACCTGGAAAGAAATATCGCGGATGGCGGTAAAGCTGCCGTAGGTTTTGCTCAGATGCTCTACCTCAATGGCAGCCGTGGTTGCCGAAGCAGTGGATAAACCTGTCATCGACGCTTCCTCGCTTAGAGGGTTAGCGGCAGTTGTGGACCCAGAAGGCCTGTTAAGCCGGGGACAAACGACGCCAAGGCCATTTGCAAACTTAGCATAGCGGCGCCCGGCCTCGGCAGACGGGATCCCCATCCCCCTTTTGGTGGGGACTCAAGGTCCTAGGGATCCCCACTCCTCCAGCCCCAAGACCCGGCTCTCCCCAGGGCGGGCGGCCACCACCTCGCCAATAGGGAAGGCTTCCGGCAGCAGCGATCTCAGCGAATCTTCCGCCGCAGGGGGCACCACCAGCACATAGCCCACCCCCAGGTTGAAGGTGTTGAACATCTCCAGGGTCTCCACTTGGCCTTGCTCCTGCAGCCAGAGAAACTCCGGCGGAACGGGCCAACTGTGGGGCTCTAGCCGCGCCGCCTGGCTAGGAGCCAAACAGCGGGGCAAGTTTTCCGGGATGCCGCCGCCGGTGATGTGAGCCATGCCGTGGATGGGGATCCCTGCCGCTTGCAGCCGCTGCACCGCCTGCACGTAGATGCGGGTGGGGGTGAGAAACACCTCCGCCAAAGGCCGATCCCAGCCGGAGGGTTGGTGGTCCCAGCGCCAGCCTCGCTCGGCCACAATGCGCCGCACCAGGCTGAAGCCGTTGCTGTGCAGGCCGCTGCTGGGCAGAGCCCACAGCCGATCCCCCAGCTGCACCTGAGAGCCGTCTAGAATGTCTGCCTTGTCCACAACCCCAACGCAAAATCCCGCCAAGTCGTACTTTCCAGGCGGGTAGAATCCCGGCATCTCCGCCGTTTCTCCCCCCAGCAGTTGGCAGCCGGCCTCCTGGCAGCCCGCTAAAATGCCCTCGATGACTTGCCAGAGGGCCTCTGGCTGCAGCTTGCCGGTGGCAATGTAGTCCAGGAAAAACAGCGGCTTGGCTCCCACCGTCAGCACGTCGTTGACACACATGGCCACTAGATCAATACCGACGCTGCGGTGCTGCCCCCACTGCTGGGCAATCTCCAGCTTGGTCCCCACTCCATCGGCCCCGGCCACCAGAACCGGGGCACGGTAGCCTGCTGGCAGCTCGAACAAGCCGGCAAAGCCGCCAATGCTACCCAAGACTCCTGGGGAACCTGTAGAACTCCGTTCAACGCGCTCCCGGATCCCTTGGACAAAAGCGCGTCCGCGATCGATGTCAACCCCTGCTGAGCGGTAGTCCAAGATGCCAAATACCCTTACGATAACTGGACTTGGGCTTTTGCGCCTGGGCAGGCAAACCAGTCAATCCAGAAACCCATGGTACATTAACTTCTGTTTTAGCCATCGCGTTGGAAGTTGGACGAGTTGAAGAGGAGCGCGGCCTCATGCAAACTCAAAAATGGCTTGGACAGGGACTGGCTCCTGCCCCCAAGTTGGGCTTGGTTAGCTGTCTCTGTGTCACAGCTTTAAGCTGGCCCATGGGTCTGCTCAGTAATGCCAGGGCCCAAGCGTCAGCCCGCAGTGGCTCTACCACCACCCAAGCCGCAGAGTTACCCCTGGAAGGCCCTTCGCTTTCTCCCGCAGCCAAGCTTGTCTTTGCTCCCCAGCCCAATCCTTCCCTGCCTGCAAAACCTGGCACCTTGAACGTGCAGGACTTGTCGTCTCTCCTCCCCTCCCCCCAGGCAAGCCTCCCTCGGCTCCTCGAAGAGCCCATCCTCAAGATTGGCGAACAAAAGCAGTCTGCTCCTCAGCCCATTGCCACCCTCTACGCCTACCTAATCGACGGGCGGCAGGCGGTTACCGTCTATGTGCGGGACTTGCCCATCGTTACCTTTGTCGAGCACCCTCGCTTGGAGCCGCCGTTGCTGCGGGCCAGTTCTCTAGTGGCCCAGCTCAACCAAATGGCCCAGGGATCTCTAGAAGACACCACCATCACCCTGGCTTGGACCGAGCCCAAATCCGGGGATCCTCTCTATGCCGTTCGGGTTAACGGCAAGGAATTGTTGCGTGTTGATGAAGGCGTACTCCTGGTGGATAACCAACGCCCAGTGGATACAGCCCTTCTGGCCACCAATCGGCTGCGCCGGCTGCTGCTGGGTGCCCCTCCTCTCCCTGCTCCTGTCTTGCCGCAGCTGGCTACTCTAAAAGCCAAGACTGCCGCTCCGCCGCCGCCAGTTCCGGTCCAGCAGCAGGGAGTTCCCCTTATCAAGGCTAGTCTAGTGCAGGAAGGGATCGCCTCTTGGTACGACCTACACCCCACTCGCAACGAGATGACGGCAGCCCACCCTACGCTGCCCTTCGGGACGGTAGTGCGGGTAACCAACCTGAGGAATGGCCGCCAGGTTGTGGTGCGCATCAATGATCGCGGCCCCTTTATCCCCAATCGAATTATCGACCTCTCCCTAAGGGCGGCAGAAGCTCTGGGTATGGTGCAGGCAGGCCTTGCCCCGGTGCGCGTGGAGGTGCTCCCCAGGCGCTAGAGCAGGGGCAAAGGCGGCTCCGTTAGTGGAACATGCTGCTGACGGAGCTATCTTCGTGGATACGCCAGATAGCTTCCCCTAGCACATTGGCCACCGAGAGGATGGTCAGCCCAGGAAACTGCTTCTCTGGCGGGACAGGAATGGTGTTGGTAACAATCACCTCTTCAAACAAGCCGCCTTGCAGGCGTTCAATGGCGGGATCGGAAAAGACAGGATGAATGGCACAGGCATAAACTGCCTTGGCTCCCGCCTTGCGCAGCAACTTTGCCCCTTCGGAGATGGTGCCCGCCGTGTCAATCATATCATCCACGAGGATGGCAATCTTTCCCCGCACGTCGCCAATGAGGTTCATGACCTCCACATCATTGTGGGCCTGGCGACGCTTGTCAATGATGGCCAGCGGAGCTTCCTTAAGTTTTTTGGCAAAAGCACGGGCCCGCGCCACCCCCCCCACATCGGGAGACACAACGACAATGTCTTCCTCGAGGAGGCCTTTTTCTTTGAGGTAGGCCTGAAGAACCGGCTGGGCATAGACGTGGTCGAGGGGGATGTCGAAGTAGCCCTGGATCTGGGCCGAATGCAGATCCATGGCCAGCACCCGGTGGGCTCCCGCCTGAGTAATCATATTGGCCACCAGTTTGGCCGTGATGGCCTCCCGTCCCGCCGTTTTGCGGTCGGCACGGGCATAGCCGTAGTAGGGCAAAACGGCCGTGATCTGGCGAGCAGAGGCGCGGCGGCAGGCGTCAATGATCACCAACAGCTCCATGAGGTGATCATTGACTGGGCGGCAGGTGGGCTGGATGAGGTAAACATCGGCGCCGCGAATCGACTCCTGGATTTGAATGTACAGCTCGCCATCGGCAAAGCGCTTGCGCAGTATCGGGCCCAGGTCTAAGCCCAAATACCGGGCTACCTCTTGGGCTAAAGCTGGATTGGCACTCCCGGAAAATATCTTAAGCCGATTGCTCTCAGAAACAGGCGGCAGCGGAGAAGGACGAAGAAAGGGGGCAGAGCGAACCACAGATCGGTGTTGAACTCGTCCGTAGCTAGCGCCCAAAGGCACGCCCTGCTATCGTAGCATTAGCTTTTCCCGCCCCAGCAACTGTGTCTTTACCTAGCAATCTCGGCTTTCTTAAGGCCCGAGATAACGTCTGCGGAGATCCCGGCAGCAGGTCTGGGGGGGTGAGCAGCTGCCACAGGAATGAGTGCCAGGGGTTACCTCTAGCGGCGAGGGGATCCCAGCCAGACTGGGCTTGGCCTAGGAGCGCTGGGGTTTGGGTCTACTTGGTGTTTGCACCGCTTCTAGTTGGGTTGCTGGGGATCGGCCGGCTCTGGAGTTGCGGCTGCTGCCTTTGCAGTGGGGGAAGAGCCCCTGCAGGGGTAACCCGTGGCAAGGTCTTGGCGGTGCGCATACGGAGCAGCCCTGTTTTAGCGGCAGGGCAGGGCTTGAGAGCCAGTTTTCCAGTAAGCTAGTGCCGATGTTGCTCCGGCGGCTATGGCTCTCCTGCTAGGTAATCCTGATCCCAAGGCAGCCTCCTTGCCCGTCTGGCAACGGTTTTTGAGGCAAGTTGTCACCCCCTGGCGCGAGTTCGACAGCATTTTGCTGGCCACGGTGCTGGCCTTGACAGGCATCGGCATTATTGCCATCCGCAGCGTGGTCTGGGAGCGGCCCATCAGCCATTACTGGCTGCAGCAGTTGGTGATGGCTGGCATTGGCCTAGGGTTTTTGGGAATGGTGGCGCGGATCCCCTATGAACGACTGTTGCGCTGGCATTGGTTGACCTACTTCCTAACCTTGGCAAGCTTGATTGCGGTGCTCTTCCTCGGCACGGCAGCAGGGGGGGCAGAGCGGTGGATCTCCATTGCCGGCTTCCAGCTCCAGCCTTCCGAGTTTGCCAAGTTGGGGGTCATTATTACCCTGGCAGCTATTTTGCACCACTGGCCCATCCGGTACTTCAGCCAGATTTGGGTGGCTGTTGCCGTCATTGCTCCTCCTTGGATTTTGATCTTTCTTCAGCCCAATTTGGGTACGGCCCTGGTGTTTGTGGCCATTTTGCTGGTCATGCTCTACTGGGCTGGAGCCAAGGGCAGTTGGATCCTCTTGCTGGTGTCGCCGGCGGTGGGAGCCATTCTCTATGGCCTGCACACCCGCCCAGGATTGAGCTGGATGCTCTGGGTTTGGCTAATCTGGTGCCTGGGCATGGTGAGCCTAGCCGCTTGGCGGCTGCCTTGGCGGTGGTCGGGGGCGCTAAGCTTTGGAGTGCTCAACCTGCTCTCCGGACATCTGGGCCAGCTGGCCTGGCACATCCTCAAGCCCTACCAGCGGCGGCGGCTGGAGATCTTCATTGATCCCATGCAAGAGCCCTGGGGATCCGGCTACCACCTGATTCAGTCCCGCATTGCCATCGGCGCCGGCGGGCTCTGGGGCCGGGGCCTCCAGCAGGGCACCCAAACCCAACTGGACTTCATTCCCGAGCAGCACACCGATTTTATCTTCTCGGCCATTGGGGAAGAGATGGGCTTTGTCGGCACCCTGACGGTGCTGCTCCTGTTTTGGATTCTGTGCGCGCGGCTAATCTGGATTGCCCAGGGGGCCAAGGACAATTTTGGCTCCCTAATTACCATTGGGGTGCTGGCCATGATCCTCTTTCAGGCGGTTGTCAATATTGGTATGACAATTGGCTTGGCTCCCATTACCGGCCTGCCCTTGCCTTTTTTGAGTTACGGCCGCTCCGCTCTGTTGACCAACTTTCTGGCCATTGGTCTGGTGGAATCGGTGGCCATGCACCGCCAACGCCCTAGCCTTTTCAAGTAGGCAGCCCCCGCCAAGCGGAGGCCATTGCCCTGCTGGCCGCAGGAGGGGTACTACTAGTGCCCCCTTGGGCAGGACTTGTCAGCAAGCCGGCCCTAAGATGGGGACATAGAGACCTAAGGTGTGAGCTGCTCATGCTGGATCCCGCGCTTTACTTTGACCACAGCGCCACCACGCCGCCTCGGCCGGAGGTCATCGAGGCCATGCGGCTGGTGATGCAGGAAAGTTGGGGCAACCCCTCCAGCTTGCATAGGTGGGGGGAACGGGCGGCCATGGCCATGGAACGGGCGCGGCAGCAGGTGGCTGAGCTGCTTAACTGTGAGCCGGAGGCGCTGGTGTTTACCTCTGGCGGGACGGAGTCGAACAACCTGGCCCTATTTGGGGTGGCTCAGCGCTACTCCACCCCCCAACACCTCATCATCTCCAGTGTCGAGCACGCCTCGGTGGAAAACGCCGCCCGCCAGCTGCAGGCCCAGGGCTGGGAGGTAACCCGCCTGGCAGTGAACTCCGCTGGCCAGGTGGATCCCCAAACCCTGATCCAGGCGTTGCGGCCCAACACCGCTCTGGTCTCCATCATCCACGGCCAGAATGAGGTGGGATCCCTGCAGCCCATTGCTGAGCTGGGCTACATCTGCCGCCAGGCGGGAGTGCTCTTCCACACTGACGCAGTGCAGACGGTAGGGCGGATCCCCTTGGATCTGGCGCAGCTGCCTGTGGATCTGCTCTCCTTGTCTGGGCACAAGCTCTACGGGCCACAGGGGGTGGGGGCGCTGTACGTGCGCCCAGGGGTGGAGCTGCAACCGCTACTGCGGGGGGGCGGCCAAGAACGGCGGCTGCGAGCCGGCACCCAAGGGATCCCAGGGATCGTTGGCCTGGGGGTGGCGGCCGCTTTGGCTGCCCAAGAGGTGGAGCCGGTGCCGGCCCCCCTACCGCAGCAGCAGCCGCACTTGGCC
>NZ_JANSIV010000030.1:0-1501 GCF_047502705.1 Synechococcus sp. H70.1 | reverse complement strand
GGCACCAGCGGCAAGGGCAAAGAGTCGGTGCGGGTCAGCTCCAGGCGCTGCCCCACGATCACCCGCAGGCCCTCCACACGAGCCCGCCGCTCCCAGTAGCCATCCAGCCCCACCTCGGCAAGCGCGCCTTGGGGTGGGTTGTCTTCGGTGAGGGATTCGCCCAGCTCATTTTTGGCCTCAGACGGGATCCGGTCACCTGCCCTGGCGTTGAACTTTTCGGCAAAGGTGGGCACGTTGCAGCCCTTCTGCGGGTCAGGCGTCACGGGTGGACGCTCGTAGCTGGCCTTGGGCCCAAAGCGGTTGTCGGCCCGATAGACATCGTCCACGTAGGGAGGGCAGACCTGGTCGGAACCGGCCTGAAAACCGCCAGCCTTGATCCGGCCGGGGTTGGGCTCCCGTTTGGCGTTGAGGGGAGAATTTGCCCATCCAGCCGCGTCTTGCTGGTAATTTCCTCGGGTGCGTATGCGGCCGAAAAGGTGGAGCTCCAGCGGATCCAGGGCCACACTCTCCGGCTCTACCGTGTTTTGCACCGAGTCAAAGTTCTGGTTGTTTAGACTGACCGACACCCTCGGTGCTACGTCTTGCTCGCCGGAGTGCACATCGAAAACCAGGCTATCGCTCACCTCCTGGCCAGCGTAGCCAATAGCCCCTGCCACCAGCTCTCCGAAGGCAGTAATCTCCGAGTTATCTACAGGCATGTAGAAGCAGGATTGCTCCGAGCTGATGGTGAAAGCCCGGAACAAGTTGTTGGGAGCATAGCGGAAGAAAAGGCTGCCGCCGGCGTAGATGGCGCCGTTCCAGTTGTAGGCGGGGGTGAAGAAGAACTCCAGGTCGCCGCGGCTGAAGGCCCCCCACTTGTTGAGGAGATCCCGCCGCTGATCCTGCTGGAACTGCAAAGCCGAAATGGCGCGGGTGGTGGAGTCGGCGCCTTGAATGGGCAAGGTGACGGCAAAGACTTGGAAAGGCTTGTACAGCGCCGATCCCGCCTGGAACCAGTCTCCCACGTTGGGGTTGGCGGTCTGCTCGGCGGGGTTGTCGGTACAAGCGCCCAGAGCCGACCCTTGCAGAGGGCCACTGCGGATCATCAGGCGCCGCGCCCGCTCCGTATCCGTTAGCCGGCTGTCCTCAAAGCCAGCGCCAGCAGCCCGACGCGTGTTGAGAATAGTGTAGGCAGTTACAGAGTCGTTGACGCCGTTGTTGTCGGTGTCCACCAAAAACCACCAGGCCGGCGCCCGTACCGGTACAGGCAGGGTTTGCCCGGGGTTGTTGGGATCCTCCACCTCAATTTCGGTTCTAATTATGAACTGGGTTTCATCGGGGAGGATGTAGGGCTCGTTCTCATCCCGCGGGAGCAGCCCTTCCGCCCCGTCGTTAATCAAGGCCGCGGCAAGTTGGGCATCAGTAGGGGTGCCGGCGGGCAGGCGGGGATCCCGCAGCAGGTAGTCAATCTTGGCCCGCGCCCGGTCGATGGCGGCGTTTAGTTGTCGGCTAACCGTCTGCC
>NZ_JANSIV010000029.1:0-9786 GCF_047502705.1 Synechococcus sp. H70.1 | reverse complement strand
GTGCAAAAGCGGGGGGATCTGTTTGTCCACTTTGGCCGGGTGGAGCGGGGGATCCTGCGGGTGGGGGATCCCGTGCAGGCCCAGATTGACCTGGCCTGTCGGCGGCGCGCCCAGGCTCACCACAGTGCCACTCACCTCCTGCAGGCAGCCCTCAAGAAAGTGGTCGATCCCTCCATCAGCCAGGCGGGATCCCTGGTGGCCTTTGACCGGCTACGTTTCGACTTTACCCTCTCGCGTCCCCTTACCCCCGAGGAGCTGGAGCAAGTTGAGAACTTGGTTAACACCTGGATTGCCGAGGCCCATCCGGCTCAGGTAGCCATCCTGCCCCTAGCAGAGGCCAAAGCCAGAGGGGCAATAGCCATGTTTGGGGAAAAATACGGCGCTCAGGTACGGGTGGTTGATTTTCCGGGGGTGTCGATGGAGCTCTGTGGCGGCACCCACGTCAGCAACACGGCTGAGATTGGCCTGTTTAAGATCATCTCCGAAACCGCCGTAGCCGCCGGGATCCGCCGCATCGAGGCTGTAGCGGGGCCAGCGGTGCTGGAGTACCTCAACGAGCGCGACAAGGTGGTGCGGGAGCTAAGCGCCCAGTTCAAGGCCAAGCCGCAGGAGATCCCAGAGCGGGTGGCGGCTCTGCAGGCGGAGCTGAGGGCTACCCAGAAGGCGCTTGAGGAGGCCCGCAGCCAGCTGGCCCTGCTCCAGGCAGAGCAGCTCTTGCCCCAGGCAGTATCGGTTGGGAACCTCAGGATCTTGGTGGCGGAATTGGGAGCCACTCCCCCTGAGGCCCTCAAAGTTGCCGCCGAGCACCTGCTCCACAAGGTAGGAGAAGGGGCAGTGGTGCTGGGATCGGTGCCAGAGGCGGGCAAGGTGAGCTTCGTAGCTGCTTTTAGCCCGGCGGTTCAGAAACTTGGCCTCAAGGCGGGCTCCTTTATTGGCGAGATTGCCAAACTCGCTGGCGGCGGTGGGGGTGGGCGGCCCAACCTGGCCCAGGCCGGTGGCAAGCAGCCCGAGAAACTGGCGCAAGCCTTGCAGGTGGCCCAGGAGCGGCTGCGGGCAGAGCTGGAAAAGGGAGCGCAGAAACCTGCAAGCTCGAGCAGTTAGAAGAGGAGCAGCCCCTCTGCCCCATAATGGAAGCCGGGAATTTTCCGCACTCACCATGACGCCCAATAGTTGGTCCAGTGCCATCGACCTTAGCCAAAAGCGCATTTTGCTCACCGGAGGGAGTGGCTTTTTGGGCAAACATGTGCTGCAGCAGTTGCAAGTGCTGGGGGTGAAGCCGGAGCAGGTGCGGATCCCGCGCTCCCGCACCCACGACCTGCGCCGCTGGGAAGTCTGCCAAGAGGTGGTGCAGGGGCAAGATGTCGTCATCCATTTGGCGGCCCATGTGGGCGGCATCGGCCTCAACCAGGCCAAGCCGGCGGAGCTCTTCTACGACAACCTGATCATGGGATCCCAGCTCATCCACGCCGCTTATCTAGCCGGGGTGGAGAAGTTTGTCTGTGTGGGCACCATTTGCGCTTATCCCAAGTTCACCCCCGTCCCCTTCAAGGAAGAGGATCTCTGGAATGGCTACCCGGAGGAGACCAACGCCCCCTACGGCATTGCCAAGAAAGCCCTGCTGGTGCAGCTGCAGGCCTACCGGCAGCAGTATGGCTTCAACGGCATCTACCTCCTGCCGGTGAACCTCTACGGCCCCATGGACAACTTCGATCTCGAAACTTCCCACGTGATCCCGGCCTTGATCCGCAAGGTGCATGAAGCCCAACAGCGGGGCCAGAACTACGTGGAGGTGTGGGGAGATGGCAGCCCCACCCGCGAGTTTTTCTACGTCGAAGATGCGGCCCGGGGTATTCTCCTGGCCACTCAGCTCTACAACAGCCCTGAGCCCCTGAATTTGGGCACGGGCGAGGAGATCTCCATTCGGGATCTCATTGCCCTCATCTGCGAGCTGATGGAGTTTCGCGGCGAGATCCGCTGGCAAACGGACAAGCCCAACGGCCAACCCCGCCGCTGCCTAGATGTCTCCAAGGCCCGCGAGAGGATAGGCTTTGTGGCCAAGGTGGGGCTGCGGGAAGGGCTGCAGCGCACCATCGACTGGTACCGCCGCCACGCCTCCAACGGGGCAAACTAGGCAAGGGGCTGGCTCTCCAGCCTTCCATCCTCCATGTGCAGCACCCGGTCGGCAATATCAAGGATGCGGTTGTCGTGGGTCACCATCAGGATGGTGCAACCCTGCTCCCGCGCCAACTTCTCCATCAGGGTCACCACCTCGCGGCCCGACTTGCTATCCAGGGATGCCGTTGGCTCATCCGCCAGCACCAGCTTGGGGTGGCTGACCAGGGCCCGCGCAATGGCCACCCGCTGCTTTTGCCCTCCCGAAAGCTGCTCTGGGTAGTAGTGGACGTGATCCCCGAGGCCCACTGCCGCCAGCATCGCTTCTGCCCGCTGTTGGGCTTGCTGGCAAGAAAGGCCATTGTGCAGCTCCAGGGCCATGCGCACATTTTGGGCTGCCGTCAGGGAGCGCAGCAGGTTGTGGGCCTGAAAAATATACCCGATTTTACGGCGGACCTGGACAAGCGTGTTGGGCTTGGCTCCCCGCAGCTCCTGCCCCAATACCTGCAAGCTGCCCTCCTGGACCGAGCGCAAGGCTCCCAGGAGGGTGAGCAGCGTGGTCTTGCCGGAGCCAGAGGGGCCAGTCAACAACACAATCTCCCCCGGCTGCAGAACAAAGTTGATGTCAAAAAGCACTTGCCGGCGCAGGGATCCCTCTCCGAAATAGTGGTTTAGCCCTTCGACTTTGACCACTGGCTCAGCAGTATTTTGAGTAGGAGTGGGAGCAGCTTGATGAAGAAGAGAAGTTAGCATAGGAAGCTCAAAATCCCAGAACTTTGCATTGACAAATCACTAACTAGGCCATCCTCTAGATTGTTGCTGCAGCAGTAGCCAGAACTGCTAGAAAATATCAGCAGGATCAGCAGCCCGCAGCCGTCGTACCGCAATTGCTCCTGAGATAAAGCACATACTCACTGTTAAGCCTAGGACCAACATTGCTCGGTTGAAGGTCATGGCAATAGGCAAGAGAGTGGCATTGGCTGTCAAATCGTAGAGCAAAACTGCTAGGGCAAAAGCGGGAATGTAGCCCAAGACAGCCAGCAAAAGAGCCTCCTGAAGTACTACCCCCAACAGATAGGTGTCGGTGTAGCCCATGGCCTTGAGGGTGGCATACTCTGCTAGGTGGTCGGAGACATCGGTATAGAGAATCTGATAGACAATAACAATGCCGACGATAAAGCCCATGGCCACCCCCAGACCAAAAATAAAGCCAATAGCCGTGCCTTCCTCCCAATAGCTCCGCTCCATGTCAATAAACTCTGCCCGCGAGAGTACCCGCACATCCTCCGGCAGCAAAGCTCGCATCTGCTCTAGCAGTGGCTCGGGATCTACCCCTGGCTGGAGTTGCACCACGCCAATGTCTATCAGGCCACGCTCGCGCTGGGGAAAAATGCGCAGGAAATTGAGGTCACTGGTAAGGATGGTGCCGTCGGCGCCAAAGGTGGCTCCCATCTCAAACAGGCCCCCCACCTGGACACGGCGGTTCCCCACCTCGGTAACCACCTCCTGTCCCTCCTCAAACCATTGGGCAATCGGACCAAACTCGCTGCGGGAGCGGCGATCAAAGAGCACTACGTCCATCTTTTTAGTCTCCTCCAGCTCCTCGGGGGTCAGCCCTGGCAAATCCAACAGGTCGGCAGAGGGATCCACTCCCACTACAAAAATGCTGCGGGTGCGACGGGTCTCGGGGTTTTTCCAGAGGGCAAAGCCCAAATACACTGGCGAGATGGCTCGCACTCCCTCAAAGCCCAACGCCTGATAGAGCCGCCGCTGGGAAAAGGGGTTCATGGCAATGAGGGCGTTGGACTGGGGACTGACTAGGAAGATCTCCCCCTTGAGAGCAACATGGAAGCGGATGGCACTCTCCAGCAGGCTGTCCTGGAAACCCAACTGCATGAACATAAGGATGCAGGCAAAGGTAATGCCTGCAATGGCCACCAGCAGGCGGATCTTCTCCCGCATCAACTGCAGCCAGGCTAGGGGGATGCGGTGCCCAAGAATACCAAACAGGCTGGACATCGCTCCCTCTACCCCTCGACCTCGATGGCCACATCCACCTGCAGGTTGGTCAGGCCAGCTACGCGGGCACTGCTTTCTGGATCCAGGCGGATGTACACTTCCACCACCCGAGCATCCACATCGGCAGCAGGGTCAGTGTTAAGCACATCTTTCTTGCCAATTTGCAAGCCCACCCGCTCCACCCGGCCCTGCAGGGTTTCTGGCAGCGCGCGGTTGCTGATGGTGGCCCGTTGTCCGGGCCGCACCCGCAGGATGTCGGTTTCGTAGACCTCCGCCACCACCATCATCTGGTCGGTGTTGCCCAGCTCGAGGATCCCTTTGTCAGCAGTGATGATCTCCCCTGGCCGAGCGTGGATTTTCAGCACCTGGCCGGCGCGGGGAGCACGGATGAGGGTGCGCTCTAGGCGGGCTTCCGCCAGCTCCAGGTTGCGGACTAAAGACTGCAGCTGCACTTGTGCCTGCGCCCGCCTCAACCCCGCTTCAGCAGCCTGCACCTGGGCTTGGGCGTTGCGCAGATCCTGCTCGCGGGCTATGCGCAGTTGGTTGAGAGTGGCCTCGGCAGCCTGCAAGTCCTCCTGGCGCTGCCGCACCAGAAGAGCCTTTTGATCGAGTTCCTGTTGAGAGATAGCCCCCTCCTGCCAGAGAGCCTGAAAGCGAGCCAGGTTAGCCTCTGCATCGGCTAGCTCCGCCCGCAGGCGCTTCACCACTGCCTCCTGGGATCGGATCTGCAACTGTTGCGGTTCGTCTAGGCGTTTGAGGCGAGTGCGTGCTTCTTCAATTTGAGCCTGGCCAAAGCGGGTCTCAGCCTCTAGACGAGCGCGGGCTTCTTGCAGTTGAGCAGCAGCATACTCCCGTTCTGCTAAGCGCTCCCTGTAGCTTTCCAAACGAGCCAATACTTGCCCGGCCACCACCCGCTCCCCTTCGGCTACCCACAGCTCCCCCAGTCGTTCGCCGGGAGGGCCAGCAACGCGGATGACTTCTCCTTCTGGTTCTAGGCGGCCCAGAGCTCCAACATAGCTGGCTGACGACGTTGGCTTGGCCCCTGCCGGAGTTGCTGCTGGCGGCGTTGCTTCTTGAGGAGCTGCTTGTTTGCTTAACCCGAAGCTAGCTAGCGCTACCCAGCCGGCCAGCCCAGCTCCTAGCAGTAACCACAGCACTCGGGGGCTCATTTTGCCGTCAACTTCAAGGCCACGGCTACCCTGTTTTTAAGAAATATAAAGCTTAGTAGACAGATGTGTCAAGTTCGAGATCACACCTTTAAGCAGCTCATTTGCCTCAGGCTTTGCTGCAGAAGGCAAAGAACTGCTGATATGATCTGGCTTGCCTAAGCCTCTAACAGGCAGCAGCTTTTGTTCTGGGTGTGTGCGAGGAGTGAGGGAAAGGTGCAATGGTAGAGACAGTCGGGGGAGAAGATCCCGTCATCTCGGCGCGTGCTCCGTCTTCATCTCTGCTTGGGCAAGGTTTGGATCCCTCGAACTCCTCCCTTTCGGCTTATCACTTCGTGGGGATTGGGGGGGTTGGGATGTCCGCTTTGGCCTACATTTTGGCTAAGCAAGGGTTTCGCGTTTCCGGATCAGATATCGTTACTAATGATCGCACTCGCCGCCTAGAAGCTTTGGGGGTGCGCGTTATTCAAGGTCACACAGCGGAGGGGCTGGTTGGGGATCCCCAGGTGGTTTACTCCAGTGCCATTCGCCCCAGCAACCCGGAATTGGCAGCGGCTCTAGACAAGGGACTAAAGGTTTGGCATCGAACCGATTTACTGGCTGCCCTGTTTAACCATCGCCCCAGCATTGGTGTAGCAGGCACCCATGGCAAAACCACCACCAGCAGCATGATTGGCTATGTGCTGCTGGCAGCAGGCTGGGATCCCACCTTAATCATTGGCGGAGAGATGGACGCCTGGGATGGCAACGCCCGTCTGGGCCAGGGGGAATACCTAGTAGCCGAGGTGGATGAGTCGGACGGATCGCTGGTGCGGCTTTACCCCAAGATTGGCGTGATCACTAACATTGAGCTAGATCACCCGGATCACTATGCCAATCTGGAGCAGGTAATCCGGGCCTTTCAGCAGTACGGGCAGCAGAGCCAAACCCTGGTGGCTTGCCTAGATTGCCCCAACGTGGCTGCTCATCTAGCGGTGAATGTGGGCTACAGCATTGCTGGCCATCCCCAAGCTCAGTACCAGGCCCGGGAGATTGTCTACGCCGCGGATTTTACCTCTGCTGAGATCTGGGAGAGGGGATCCCTCCTTGGCCAGCTCCAGCTGCAGGTGCTGGGATCCCACAACCTCAGCAACGCTTTGGCCGCCGTTGCCGTTGGGCGACAGTTGGGCTTGGAGTTCCCCGTGATTGCCTCTGCTCTGGCCCAGTTTCGGGGGGTGCAGCGCCGCTTTGAAGCCAAGGGCGAGGTAGGCGGGGTCACTTTTATCGATGACTATGCCCACCATCCCAGTGAGGTTCGCGCTACGCTGCAGGCAGCACGGCTGCAGCAGCGGCGGGTGGTGGCCGTGTTTCAGCCCCATCGCCACAGCCGCTTGGCTGCCCTATTCCAAGATTTTGCCTGCTGCTTTGAGAAGGCAGATGTGGTGGTGATCGTGCCCACCTATGGGGCAGGAGAACCGGCGCCGGAGCGTTCTGACAGCTTGCGGTTGGCCGTGGCGGTGGCGGAGCACCATCCGCAGGTGCACTATGTGTCTTCTTTGCCGGAATTGCCGCAGGTGTTGGCCTCTGTTTTGCAGCCTGGAGATCTCGCTGTCTTTTTGGGTGCAGGTGATCTCAATCAGCAGATAGCCGCTACGATGCGGGCATATGCAGCCCAGGTAGGGGAACAGCTCCGGCCTGCTCCGGAGGGGGACTAGCCCGGGCAAGCCAAAAATCCCAGCTTTTAGCTAAAGAGATGGCTGCTTGCAAGGTATCGATATCATGACGACAGCTCCGGTGGTGCCCTCCTGTGGGTCTGACGCCGCGGACCTTCCTGGCGACAAGGAGCTTCTCCTCACGGAGCAAGCAGCGCTGCTGTCTGGACGGATTCGCCCAGGGATCCCCTTGGCTCCTCTAACCACCTTCCGCGTGGGCGGCAAGGCGGAGTGGTATTGTGAGCCCGGCAGCAACCGGGAACTGCAGCAGTGCTTGGCCTGGGCGCGGACGCAAGGGATCCCTGTCACCCTGTTGGGGGCAGGTAGCAACCTGCTCATCAGCGATGCGGGGTTGAGGGGGCTAGTTATCCACACCCGGCGTTTGCGCGGGCTGCAACTGTTGGAGGGGGGAAGGATCTGGGCCGCTGCCGGAGAACCTTTGGTCAACCTGGCGCGGGTAGCTGCCAAGCAGGGCTGGAGCGGCTTGGAATGGGCAATTGGGATCCCAGGCACGCTGGGGGGAGCGGTGGTGATGAATGCCGGCGCCCACGGGCGCGCCATGGCGGATGTGCTGGTGGAGGTGCAGATTTTGGATGAAGACCAGAAGCCCTGCCGCTTGGAACCTGCTGCCTTGCAATTTGGCTACCGCCGCTCTCGCCTGCAAGACTTGCCCTGGACGGTTATAGGGGCAACCTTGCAGTTGATCCCAGGCCGGGATCCAGCCCAGGTGCAGTGGGAAACCCAGCGCAACCTCAACCAGCGTCTCAGCTCTCAGCCCTACCATCTACCCAGTTGTGGCAGCGTCTTTCGCAACCCCGAAACCTACCCTGCCGGCTGGTTAATTGAGCAGGCCGGTCTAAAGGGCTACCGGATTGGCGGGGCCCAGATTTCCGAGCGCCATGCCAACTTCATCCTCAATTGCGGCCAGGCCAGCGCCAGCGACATCTATCGCCTGATTCGCCTGGCGCAGGAAAAGGTTTATCAGCAGTGGTCAATACTTCTGGAGCCAGAAGTACGGATTCTAGGCTCCTTTGAGGAAACTGGTTAGAGGGCCAGTACCCCGCAATGGTTGCTTCGAAGGAGCCCCTGGGGGTTGCCACCCACTCCAGAGCTAGCCAAGCCATAGGCAAGCGGCGAGCCAAAGAGAGAGTACTCCCCTTCCCCGTCCGCAACAGTTCCATCGCTTTATGAAAACCCAGAGACAGTGTCTAGCTTTGCACCTAGGAACGTGGCAGGGCCTCTTTTCCAACTACCGACCCACGGCTCATGGTTGGGAGCGGGTGGGCCAAAAGCGCAGCCTCATCACCTTTGAAGCTTTGGATTTGGGCGGGATCCGCCAAACCAATGCCTACTACCCCCTAGAGGGATCCCCTACCCCAGAAAGCCACCAGAGCTGGGTTTATCAGGATTTCTCGCCCGGCTTGCGCTTTTTCCCCGATGGCTCCTTTTCCAACGGGCGGCTGCAATTGGCACCATTTGGCGATTTTGCCGTCGAGCAGGGCTTCCTCTGGGGGGATTGCAAGGCGCGGCTGGTGCAACAATGGGACGCCCAGGGCCGCTTGGTGGGGGTGACTGTCATCTTGGAGCAGCGCGGCCAAGCGCTGGATCTTGCTGCCAACTTTCCCTCACTTACCAAGGCGCAACTAAGCCTGGCCCTGCAAGGGCGATGGCGGGGGATCGCCCAGAGCTTTTCTGCCTCTGACAGCCTGCTCAGCGAAACTGAGGTGTGCTTTTCAGAACCAGACTGGATCAGCCCCTGGGATCCCTTGCCGGGAGGGCTATGGATTGGCGGGCCGGATCCCTTGCCCATCCCTACCCTGCATCGGGATCGCCGCTTTTCTGTCAGCCTTGGCTGGTTTCCGGAAGGGCCGGAAGGCCGCCACCTGCTGCACTTGGTGCGCGACTACGATGAGCGTGGCGCCTGGCAACGGGTTACGCTGATCCGGCTGGAGCGGGATCCTGGGTGAGAAAAGCGCAGACCTGGGCAAACACCGTCTCCCGCTCACAGTCCAACGTGAGAATGTGGTCGGAGTGCTCCAGCCAATGCAGGCTCTTCTGGGCGGATCCCAGTTCTTGATAAAGCCACGCTGCTTGTTCAGGATCCACCACCGTATCTTGGCGCGGCTGCAGGATGAGGGTGGGAACCTGGACACTGGCCACCTCCCCCTTGACCCGCTCGATGAGCTCAAGGGCGCTGCGCACTGCCGTCAGATTGAAGCTGCGAAAATAGGCCACTTTTTCTGCCAAAGCGCGGACATCGCCATCCCGAATCGCTAGGCGAAAGCGAGGGACATCTTCCAAGAGCCAGCCCAGGCTGTGGAGGTACTGCTCCGGGCGAAAGAGATAGTACCAGTGGTGGCGAATGGCAAAAAACGGTGCCAGCAGCACCAATTTGTGGACAGGATGGGCAAAGGCCAGGTGCAGCGCCAACAGGCAGCCGGTGGAAAACCCCACCAGCGAAACACGCGGGTACTCCTGCCGCAGGGCTAGGTAATGCTCCAAAACCCGCCCGTACCAGTCGGTCCAGCGGGAAGGGGGCATGCGGGGTGCTGGACGCTCGTGGCCAGGGTAGTTAAACCCCTGCACCGTCAAGCCGGCTGCCAGCAGCCGCTCCGCCAGCCACTGCAACTCGTAGACGCCACCCCCCAACCCATGGAGCAGCAGGCAGGCGTGCTCCCTTGATCCCCGCCACAGGAAAGGCTCGTTGCTCAGCATCAAAACCTCGCCTCAAGACTTGACCCAGGGGGGACGGGATCCTTTTTAGCTTAATCGGTGGGAAGCCCCGCACTGTATACTCA
>NZ_JANSIV010000028.1:25041-48197 GCF_047502705.1 Synechococcus sp. H70.1 | reverse complement strand
CGGTTTCCCCCCCGCCGCCCCCCCCCCCCCCCCCCGACCCCCCCCGGCCCGCGCGCCCGCTGGGGGCGCCACCCCCCCGCCCGCGGTGTGGGGTTGGGGGGGTTGTGGGGGCTGGAGCGCCTGCTAAGCCATTCGCGCCAGCGGGACGGAGTCCTTGAGTTGACTCCCCCCGCCGTAGGCCTCATCCAGCGGTTTTCCGACGTGGCCACCTGGGCCGTGCCGGGGCTGGTGCTGGCAGGGGTGGGAATGGGCGGGATCCACCGCGGCTGGGACTGGGCTCATCCCTACGGGCAGTACCTCTGGGCCAAGCTACTGCTGGTGCTGATGATCCTAGGGTTGGCCGCCCACAACAAGTTGCGGCTGCTGCCGGCGCTGCGGTCGGGGGTCTGGGCGGCGGCTCGATCCCTGCAGGGGATTGTCCGCCTGGAGTTGGTGGGGCTAGTTTTGGTGCTGGCCTTAACCAGCTTTCTAGTGGCCCAAGCCCCTCCTGAGCAAGGAGCAGAACTCCCCCGGGAGCCAGCCTGCCAAGCGACATTGGGCTGGCCAGAAGGCAGCCTCCGCCTGCAGATCCGACCCTGTCGCCCCGGCAACAACAAGGTGCAAGTGGAAGTCAAAGGGATCCCGGCCCAGGAGCTGAGCTTGGACTTTGACCTGCCCGCGCGTGGGATCCCGCCTTTGCGGCGCCAGGCCCTGCCGAAAGAACCTGGCCGGTTTGAGGTGGAAGAGGTCCTCTTGCCCTTGGCGGGAGAATGGCAGATCCGGGTAAGGCTGCTAGTGAGCGACTTCGAGGAGCGACGGGAGCAAGTTAGGCTTAGGGTGGGGGATCGCTAGGAGCTGCCTAGGGAGTGAGCCTCTTCTTCCCCAAGGCGACCTTGGTACCCCTGCAACTGGAGGGCAGTCTGGAAGTCCTGACAGGCTCCTTGCCAGTCACCAAGGGCAGCGCGGGCTAGGGCACGGTTGCAGTGGGCTTTGACATGGCTGGGATCCAGTTGGAGAACCTGCGTGTAGTCGCAAATAGCTGCCGCAAAGTCTCCCTGTTGGGCATAGGCCCAGCCGCGGTTGTTCAAGACCCAGAGGCGCGTTTGGGGATCCAGCTCCAGTTGCAGGAGCTGGGTATAGTCGGCCAGCGCGCTCTCGATCTCCCCCGCCTGATCCCAAAGGAGAGCCCGCCAGAAGAGGGCGTGGCGCTCCTGCGAATTCAAGAGCAGGGCCTGGGTGTAGTCGGCAATGGCCTGCCGTAGCCGGTTGGCCTGCCGGTGGAGATCCCCCCGCTGCCGGTAGGCGAGAGCCGCATCCGCCAGCCCCCAGTCGCAGTTGCAGCTCAAAGCTTGGTCAAGGTCAGCCAACGCCGCCTCCTTGTTGCCTAAAGCCAGATGTACCGCCGCCCGCAGGGCAAATCCCTGAGACGCCTGCGGCTGGGCTTGGATCAGGGCTGTGAAATCCGCCAGTGCTCCCTGCCAGTCTCCCAGCCGCTGCCGCGCCATACCTCGGTATAGATGGATACGGGCCATTAGATCCGGCCCACGCCGGCTCCCCGGCTGGCCTGCCCACTGCAGCGCCTGGGAGAAGTCCTCACAGGCTGCCGGCCAATCTTCTTGCTCAAAATGGATCTGGCCGCGGTCGAAGTAGAGCTGCGGGTTATGGGGATCCCGCTCTAGGGCAGCTGTGTAGTCCTGCAGCGCCGCCAAGGGATCCCCCAAAAGCCGGTGAACCTGGCCGCGGCTGCTGTAGGCCCTGGCATCGCTGGGATCCAAAGCAATGGCCTGGCTCAAGTCGGTCAGAGCCGCTTCCAGATGGCCCAGATTCAGATGAGCAATTCCGCGGTTGAGGTAGGCCTTGGCCAACTGGGGATCCAGCTCCAAGGCGCGGTTGAAGTCGGCTAAAGCGCCTGCCGGATCCCCCAACTCCTGGCGGGCCAGCCCCCGGTAGCAATAGGCCTGGGCTAGTGCAGGGTTAAGGCGGAGCGCCTGTTCACAGTCCGCCAGCGCTGCCTCTAGGGCGTTGTTGCTTAGGTGGGCCATAGCCCGCTGCAGATAGAGCTCCGCCTGCACTGCCACCTCTGCTCCAGAGCTTCCAGCAGCCTGTAGCGCAATGGCCTGAGAGAAATCCTCAATGGCCCCCTGGAGATCCCCCACCGCTTGCCGGGCCAGGCCGCGGCGGTGGTAGGCCTTGCTGTGACCGGGATCCAACTGCAGCGCCTGGGTGTAGTCCTCTATCGCTCCCTGGAAGTCCAGCAACTGCGCCCGCGCCACTCCCCGGTTAAAGTAGGCTTCGCCATCCTGCGGATCCCGCTTGAGGACTTCGGAGAAATCTGCCGCTGCCCCCTGGGCATCCCCCAGATGGCCGCGCACCACGCCGCGGTTAAAATAAGCCCGCACCTCCTCAGGGTTGAGCTCAAGGGCGCGGGAATAATCCTCAATCGCTTGCTGCGGCTGCTCAAGCTGCCGGTAGGCGTTGCCGCGGTTGTAGTAGGCCACTGCCCAGTGGGGATTGAGGCGGAGGGCGTGGGTATAATCGGCAACTGCCCCTTCATAGTCCCCTAGCCGGTAGCGGGCCAGGCCACGGTTGAAATAGGTGCGGGCCTCTCCCCCCGCCAGTTGAATGACGCGGGTGAAATCTTCAAATGCTCCTGCCCAGTCGCCAGTTTTGTAGCGGGCGCTGCCCCGCTGGCTGTAGGCGCGGCTATTCTGGGGATCCAGTTGAATGGCCAGGGTGTAGTCGGCAATCGCCCCTTGGAGATCCCCTTGGCGGGCTTTCTCTTGGCCACGGACCAAGAGGCGTGCTGCCAAAACCTGGTCCACCGAAAGATCAGAAGCCAGAGCTTCGTTGGAAACAGGCAGCAGGGGCCGCAGCGCCTCTAGCACCTCAGCCGCCGACTGAAAGCGCTCTTGCCAGCGGGGACAGATCATGCGATCCAAAATTGCCGCTAGCGCCTCGCTCACTGGGGCCAGATCCCGCCAAAGCAGCTGGCCAGTGCGCGGATCGTCTGGGATCTTGGTGGGGGGGCGCCCAGTCAGCGCCTGAATGGCCAGCACTCCGACCGAGTAGATGTCGCTACAGGGCTGCGGCTTGCCAGCAAGCTGTTCTGGGGCTATGTAGCCCACCGAGCCGATGACTGTTGCCAGCTGGGTTTGGCCAGGAGCCGGGCTGACCAACCGGCCCACCTCCTTCACCGCCCCAAAGTCAATCAACACCAACTTGCCGTCGGAGTCGCGGCGCATCAGGTTGGCTGGCTTGATGTCCCGATGCACGATTTGACGGGCATGGACATAGCGGAGGATCTCCAGGATCTCCCCCAGCAGTTTGACGACCTCCGCTTCGCTCAAGGGCTGGCCGGCCACCAGCTCTTGGCCGAGATCGTGGCCGGCAATGAACTCCTCGACTAAGTAGAACTCCTGATCCTGCTCGAAGTGGGCCAAGAGGCGGGGCACCCGGTCGTAGTGGTTGAGTTGGTTGAGAACTTTGGCTTCCCGTTCAAACAGCTTGCGAGCCGTGGCTAGGGTATGGGGATCCGTGGAGAGAGGGCGCAGGCGCTTAACTACGCAGGGGGTGTTGAAGGTGTCTCGATCCACCGCCTTGTAGGTAACCCCAAACCCCCCTTGCCCCAGAAGGCCGAGGATTTCGTAGCGCCCCCGCAGAATGGTTCCCGGCTTAACCTTGTCGTCCATGGCCTAGCTCGCCCCGCTGTGATCTTGGTCACGGCAAGCTGGCTCGATTCTGCCACAAGCTGCTCGCCTGCAGCGAGTTTGCCCTTAGTCCTGCACGTACTCTTCGCCGGAGATTAGGGCTGCTTCTGCCTTCTGGAACTCCCGTCCCAGGTAGGCAGCGTGGCTAAGCTGGGAGACGACCTTCTCGCTTTCTTTTTCAAAGATCTGGACACACAACTCCTTGGCCGTCCGCCCAACGTACACCCGCTGTGGGGAGCGATTGACTGGCCCCCGCGCTGGGATTACCGCCCCCGTCTCCGGGTCGGTGGCCAGCCCCCGCTCGTTGATCACGGTGCTGTAGTACTTGGCGCAAATGAGCTGCTGCTGCCGATCAATGTAGATAACAAAGTAGCCTGCCGGATCGAGCTCTAGGGGTCGGCGGGAAAGCTGGTCATCGATGCGGCGCACCTGCTCCCGCAAAGACTCAGAGGAAAAAGACGACATGGTAAAGTTGCCAAGAAGCCAACAAAACGGGTGTCAACGTAGCCAAGACTACCTTCATTATCCCTATTGTGGCCGAGAAAGGGGATCCCTGGAGAGTTGATTGCTGTAGAAAAAGCCCCATTGTTGGCCAGGGTTTTGGTTAAGCAATTGGCGGCGGCTTAAAGCAAGTTCAGTGGAAAGGCGGATGCTTGCCAGGGGGAGCTGAGATTACGCTGAAGGCGGTAAGCAAGGGAGAGTCTTTGCTAAGATGCAGTCCGCCCAAGCTGAGAGAACCGTGGGGGTTGGGATCCCTGAGATAACACCTTCTGGAGAGCAGGAGCCGGCGGGCCATCTCCTCATCGTGGACGATCAGCCCCACAGTCGCCTGTTGCTGGGGGATCTGTTGGAGAGCATTGGCTATCGCGTCAGCGAGGCGGAAAACGGCCAGCAAGCCCTGCAGATGCTGCCAAGCTTGCAGCCGGATCTGGTCCTGTTGGATGTGATGATGCCGGGGTTGGACGGATTCGAGGTCTGTCGGCGCATCAAGGCTGATGAGGAGACCCGCTTAATCCCGGTGGTGTTGATTACAGCGGCCAGCGACCGCAAAAATCGCCTGCGCGGTATTGAAGCTGGAGCCGATGACTTCCTGAGCAAGCCCTTTGATGAGGCGGAATTGCTGGCGCGGGTGCGGTCCCTCGTTTACCAAAAGCACCTCAATGAAGACCTGGATCATGCTGCCCAGGTTTTATTTGCCATTGCCCGCAGCGTAGAAAGCCGGGATCCCATCACCGGGGATCACTGTGAGCGTCTGGCACAACTGGCCAAGGGCTTCGGCGAGTTTCTCCAGCTACCCCGTCCCTTGATCAAAGCGCTGACCTGGGGAGCCTACCTGCACGACATCGGCAAAGTGGGCATACCCGACGCCATTTTGAGCAAAACGGGCAAGCACACGCCGGAAGAGTGGGAGGTGATGAAATCCCACGTCTTGATCGGGGAGGAGATCTGCCGCCCGCTGCGCACCATGAAGGATGTGCTGCCCCTCATCCGCCACCACCACGAGCGCTGGGACGGCAGCGGCTATCCCGATGGCCTCAAGGGAGAAGAGATCCCACTCGTGGCCCGCATCTTCCAGATTGTGGACATCTACGACGCCCTTACCTCGGAGCGGCCTTACAAGCGAGCCTTCACTGTCCAAGAAGCCATGGACATCCTACAGGAAGAAACGGCCAAGGGCTGGCGGGATCCCTACTTAGTGGAGCGTTTCTTTGAGTTTTTGCGGTCACGGCTGCCCCAGTTGGAGTAGGCTGGGGTAGGTAGGCCCTTCAAGACAAGATCCTTTGGTTAGCAGGGATCCTCTACGGCGCTGTGTAGGCTGTCGCCAACTGTTTCCCCGCTCCCAGTTGTGGCGGCTAGTTAGGCAATACGGTACTCACCAGGTGCTTTTGAACCAGGGTATGGGGCGTTCTGCCTACCTGTGTCGCCGGCTAGACTGTCTACAGGCGGCGCGGCGGAGGCAGCAGCTGAGCAAAGCTCTCAAGGCTCCGGTGCCAGACTCGCTGTGGCAGCTGCTGGAGCAGGAATTGGCAGAAGGCCGACAAGAGACATCAGATGCAAAAGGCTGAGTCTCAAAAGCTCTGCCAGCAGCTAGGGTATTGCTTTACCCCCCTGCCAACTACACGGCAACCCCTCTTAGTTGTCAAAATGGGGTTGGGTGAGGTCAGCTACAGCCACCCTCTAGGGACTACAGAAGAGTTATTCTAAAAAGGCGCTGTTGGTGTTGGTTCCTGCCCCCGTTGGACTTCGCTTCCCCCTAGGATCTTCAAGACTGTCCCCTATGCCGGGAGAAACGCCCGCCTAGATGATTCAAGCGTAAAACTAACGAGGAGATAGGAGCAGAGGCGAGCAGAGGAATGACCGACAAAGTTCGACTTTACGACATTGCCCGCGAACTGGGACGTGACAATCGCGAGGTGCTAGAGGCTTGTGAGCAGTTGGGGATCCCTTTCAAGAGCCATAGCAGCACCATTTCCCTAGAGCAAGCCGAGTTGGTGCGTAGCAAACTGGGCGGATCCCCCAGTGGGAAACCGCCTCGCCCGCGGACCAAGTCCCAAGGAAGCTCGCCAGCAGAGGCATCGGCAGAAGCCAAAGCCAGTGAGCGCTCTCAGGCTATTGTCGGCATTCGCCGGCCTGCTCCTGCTCAGCAGCCAGCTACCCCTAGGGAGGCCAGCTCTCCCAAACCGCTGTTGCAGCGACCAGAGCGCCTCCCCCCTGCTAAAGAGGCTTCTGCGGCCAGCCCCGAACGAATAGGCCCGCCGCGGCAACAGGCTACTCCCGCAGGAGAGACCAAGCCACAGCTAGCGGCCCCTCCAGCTCGACCTGAACCTAGTGGAGCCAAAGCAGCCAGCGCCGAGACCAGCCCTGCTCCGGTGGTTAAGCGCCTGGTGGTGCTTCCCCCTCCTCAGCGGGTTACTCCCCCTCCTCATCCCGCAGAAGCAAAGGCTCCTCCGCCGCAAAGACCGCGTCCCCAACTGGTGGGCCCACCTGTTCGCCCTGCCAGTCATCCCGAGCCCCAGCCAGCAGCCCTCAAAAAGGCAGACAGCCCCAGTAAAGCCGAGGAGGCTCCTCGGTCCCAGCCGCGGTTGGAGTTGGTAGGGCCTCCCATCCGTCCTGCCGCTAAAACAGTTCCCCCCGAGCCAGAGCCTTCTCCCCGCTTGCCCGAAGCGATCCCTGGAGAACGCTCTACTCCCGTGCTGGCCGAGGCTCCCGTGCGGCCTGCCCCATCCAAAGTCAAGCGCAAAGCAGTGGAAGAAGAGGAAGATGAGGAGCTACAAGCCCTAGAACGGCGATCCAGCCGCACTCAGGCCGAGCGCAAGCGCAAACGCAGACGCGAGGAGGGAGACGGAGACGGCTTGCTGGACTTGGATTCCCTGGCCGTGAGCTCCACCGTCAAGCAAGCGCAGCTAAACGCTATCCAGCCCTTGCCGCGTCCCGCTGCCAAGCCCCCTGCGCAGCGTCCACCAGCAGCGGTTGTCTCGACCCCGCGCCCTCGGCCAGCGGCTGACCCCTCCCCGCAGCCCTCAACCCCTGCTCAAGCCAGCCCTCCAGAAGAAACGGTGGAATTGCTGCCCCAAGAGAAGGTTCTGGTTCTCGAAGGCAGCCTCAGTGTGCAGGAACTGGCCCAGCGCCTGCGGGTGTCGGAAACAGAGATCATCAAAACCCTCTTCTTTAAGGGGGTGAAGGTAACCATCAACCAGGTTTTAGACGAGTCGCTGGCTGAAACGGTGGCCAAAGAGTTGGGCTATGAGGTTCGTCGGCCAGAGACAGAGCCCAAAGTCAAGAAAAGCGAGATGCTTGAGCTGGAGGACATTGACCACCTGGTGTCCCGTCCGCCAGTGGTAACCATCATGGGCCACGTGGATCATGGCAAAACCACTTTGCTCGATGCCATCCGCCAAACCAATGTGGCCCAGCACGAAGCAGGTGGGATCACCCAGCGCATTGGTGCCTACCACGTGGACGTAGACTTTGAAGGCCAGAAGCGGCGCATTGTTTTTCTGGATACTCCTGGCCACCAGGCCTTCACGGCCATGCGCGCCCGCGGTGCCAGCGTCACTGACATTGCTGTCTTAGTGGTGGCTGCCGACGATGGGGTGCAGCCGCAGACGCTGGAGGCCATTAGCCATGCACGGGCAGCCCACGTACCCATCATCGTGGCCATCAACAAGATTGACAAGCCCGGCAGCCAGCCGGAGCGCGTCAAGCAGCAGTTGGCAGAGCATGGGCTGGTGCCGGAGGAGTGGGGTGGCGACACGCCCATGGTGGAGGTCAGCGCTCTTACCCGCCGCAACCTAGACGCGCTGCTAGAGATGATCCTGTTGGTGGCGGATGTGGCCGAGCTGCAGGCCAATCCCAACCGGCCCGCCCGCGGCACTGTGATCGAAGCCCACTTGGACAAAGCGCGGGGACCCGTGGTCACTTTGTTGGTGCAAAACGGCACCCTGCGGGTGGGGGATACGCTGGTGGCTGGAGCCGTGTTTGGCCGCGTCAAGGCCATGATGGACGACCGTGGCCAACGGCTGCAGGAGGCCGGGCCCTCTTCAGCGGTGCAACTGCTGGGCTTGGAAGAGGTGCCGGCGGCAGGGGATGAGTTTCAGGTCTATGGCGATGAGAAGGAAGCACGCCGCGTTGCTGAGGAGCGGGCGGAGGCCCTGCGGCAAAGCCGTTTGCAACAGGCGTTGCTCTCTCGTCGCGTCAGCTTGACTAGCATTTCTGCCAAAGCCCAGGAAGGCCAGCTCAAAGAGTTGAACCTAATCATCAAAACAGACGTCCAGGGATCCGCCGAGGCCATCCAGACGGCCCTGCAGGATTTGCCGCAAGAGGAAGTGCGCTTGCGGGTTCTTCTGGCAGCTCCTGGGGAGATTACAGAGACTGACGTGGATTTGGCAGCAGCCAGCGACGCCATTATCTTGGGCTTTAACACCACCTTCGCCCCCGGCGCGCGGCGAGCTGCCGACGAGAAAGGGGTCGATGTGCGCGAATACAACATTATCTACAACCTGCTGGATGACCTGCGGGCAGCCATGGAGGGCTTGCTGGAGCCAGAAGAGGTGGAGGAGCTGCTGGGCCAAGCGGAAGTGCGCAAAGTCATCCCCATCAGCCGCGGCACCGTGGCTGGCAGCTACGTGCTCTCCGGCAAAGTGCAGCGCAACGCCCTGGTGCGGGTTCGCCGCAAGGGAGAAGTGGTCTACGAGGGACGCCTCGACTCTCTCAAACGCTTCAAGGACGACGTGCGGGAGGTGGCTGCTGGTTTCGAGTGTGGGATCGGTATTGAGAAGTTCGATGCCTGGCAGGAAGGGGACATTATCGAGGTCTACCAAATGGTTACCAAGCGGCGGACCCTAGCTCCCGCCTAGTCAATTTGGGCGGCCTAGAGGCCGAGGGATCCCGGTTGAGGGGAGCCCGAGGAGGGGTTTTCTCCAGAACACAAGTGGAGAGGAGGAATGCAACGGAGCCAGCGATTGAGTCAGATGTTGTTTGTAACCCTGCGGGAGGATCCTGCTGAAGCAGAGCTGCCCAGCCACAAGCTGCTGCTGCGAGGCGGTTTTATCCGGCGGCTCTCCCCAGGGATCTACACCTATCTGCCCCTGCTGTGGCGGGTGCTGCAGAAGATCTCGGGCATTGTCCGGGAGGAGATGAACGCCATTGGGGCTCAGGAGTGTCTTTTGCCCCAGTTGCAGCCGGCAGAGATCTGGCGGGAATCGGGCCGCTGGGAGGTGTATACCCAGGCAGAAGGGATCATGTTCGCCCTCAAAGACCGACAGGGACGCGAGCAGGCCCTGGGCCCCACCCACGAAGAGGTAATCACCCTGCTGGCGCGGGATCTCATCCGCTCCTATCGCCAGTTGCCGCAAATCCTCTATCAAATCCAGACCAAGTTCCGCGACGAGATTCGACCCCGCTTTGGCCTGCTGCGGGGGCGGGAATTCCTCATGAAGGACGCCTACTCCTTCCACGCCAATGAGGAAAGCCTGCGCCAGACCTACCAGGACATGTACCGCGCCTACTGCCGCATCCTGCGCCGCTGCGGGCTGCAGTTTCGTGTAGTGGAGGCCGACGCCGGCGCCATTGGCGGACCCTCGGCAATGTCCCAGGAGTTCATGGTGCTGGCTTCTGCCGGAGAGGATGAGATCCTCTACACCCCCGATGGCTCCTACGCTGCCAATGTGGAGAAAGCCGTCTCCCTTCCACCGCCAGCGGCAGCGTCTCCCTACACCACCTTCCAGGTTCTGGATACCCCGGGAACGGAAACCATTGAGAAACTGGCTGCTTTCTTGAAGATCTCCCCCACCCTAATTGTTAAGAATGTGCTCTACCAGGCCCTCTACGACAACGGCCGGCGGGTAGTGGTCTTGCTGAGCATCCGCGGGGATCAAGAAGTCAATGAGGTGAAGTTGGCCAACCACCTCAACCGTCTGGCGGAGCGCTACCAAGCCAACAAGCTGCTTAAACTAACCTTGGCGGATGCTGAGATCCAAAAAAGCTGGCAAGGGGATCCCGTGCCCGTGGGATACATTGCCCCTGACCTGCCCGATAGCTGCCTCGGGGGGCAGGAACACTTTGCCCCCCAGATTCTGCGCCTAGTTGACCAGACGGCAGCCACGCTGAAAAACTTTGTAACCGGCAGCAACCAGGTGGGGCGGCACGTGGTGGGGGCCAACTGGGGTGAGCAGTACCCCTTGCCAGAGGTGGTTGATGTGCGCAAAGCCCAGGCGGGGGATCGCTGTCTGCTCAACCCTGAGCAGGTTCTCCAGGGAGCCCGCGGCATTGAGGTCGGCCATATCTTCCAGTTGGGCCTTAAGTTCTCGCTGCCAATGCGGGCTACCTTTACCAACGAAAACGGCCTTGAGCAGCCGCTGTGGATGGGCTGCTATGGCATTGGGGTGTCGCGGCTAGCCCAGGCGGCGGTGGAACAGTCCCACGATGCCAACGGCATCATCTGGCCGGTGGCCATTGCCCCCTACCACGTGGTGGTGGTGGTGCCCAACACTTCTGATCCGGAGCAGATGCAGGTGGCGGAAAAATTGGTGCAGGAGCTGGACGCTGCCGGTATTGAAACCCTCTGGGACGACCGGGATGAGCGAGCGGGCGTCAAGTTTAAAGATGCCGATCTCATTGGGATCCCCTATCGCCTAACCACGGGACGCAGTCTCAAGCAGGGCAAGGTAGAACTGGCGGAACGGGCCACTGGTCAGGCTGTGGACATTCCCCTCGAAGCTGTGGTGCCTACCCTGAAAGAACGCCTTGCCACTGCCTTGGCAGTGGCCGGCTGAGGAGTTGCTTTGCAGCTCTTTTTTTCCTATGATGGGGTATATCTCGATCCTCGGTAGCTCAGCGGTAGAGCGGTCGGCTGTTAACCGATTGGTCGCAAGTTCGAATCTTGCCCGAGGAGCTTGCCTTGGCTACTTGACATCCCCCCCTGGGAGCTATAATGCCCTCTGGCCATTTTTGCGTCACGTATTCCGAGGGTATTGACTGTGATTGACCTGTCGCGGATCCCTGCCCAACCCAAGCCAGGCCTGCTTAACCTCCTAATTGAGATCCCTGGCGGCAGCAAGAACAAGTACGAGTTTGACAAGGACATGGGCGTGATGGCCCTAGACCGGGTGCTCTACTCTTCGGTGCAGTACCCCTACGACTACGGCTTTGTGCCCAACACGCGGGCAGGGGACGGGGATCCCTTAGATGGCCTAGTCATCATGGATCAGCCCACCTTTCCGGGGTGTGTGATTGCGGTGCGACCGCTGGGCATGCTGCAGATGATTGACGCAGGGGAGCCGGATGAGAAGTTGCTGTGCGTGCCTGCTAAGGATCCTCGCTATGCTTCCGTAACCAAGCTGGAAGATATTGCCCAGCACCGCCTGGACGAGATTGCCGAGTTTTTTGCCACCTACAAGCGCCTAGAGAAGAAAGAAACCCAGATCTTGGGCTGGAAAGGTCTGGCCGAAACCGAGGCAGTGATTGCCAGCAGCATTGCCGCCTACCAACAGTCCAAGTAGCTCCCCAGCTTTTCTAGACTGGAGCGCGCCGCTAGGGGTGCTGGCCAGTTGGCGCTCAGCTGCCCTGGAGGGGGCTCCTTGAGCTAGCCTAGGTTTGGACTCGACGGCTTTTGCTATGGTGGATACCCTTCAGCTTTGGCTCTACCACTTAGAGCAGTGGGCAGCGGAGCTGGTCCAAGGGCAACTGCAGCACCTCTCTCCCCTGAGCTGGCTGGCAGTGGGCCTGGCAGGTCTGGTTACCAGCCTTTCTCCCTGTATGCTCTCTATGTTGCCGGTAACCATTGGCTACATCGGCGGCTACACCCCTACTACCCCCGCTGCTGCCGGAGCAGTGCGCCGGCAAGTTTGGGTGCAGTCCCTAGGCTTTGCGGTTGGTGTGGCTTTGACCCTCAGCGGGCTGGGCTTGGGAGCAGCTTTGCTAGGCCGGGTTTACGGACAAACCACCGCCTTTGGATCCTTAGTGGCGGGAGGGATCGCCATCCTCATGGGGCTGAACCTGCTGGAAGTTGTCCCCTTGCGCTTCCCCGATTGGTTTAACCGGTTGGAGATCCCTGGCGATTGGCCTGGGCTGGGCCGGTCAGTGGTGCTGGGATCCACCTTTGGCCTGCTGGCCTCTCCCTGCAGCACACCGGTTTTGGTGGCCCTGCTGGGCTGGGTCTCCACCACGGGGCAGCCCTGGGTTGGGGGCGGGCTGCTGCTGGCCTATGCGCTGGGGCTGGTCTCGCCGCTGCTGGTGGCCGGGGTGTTCACTGGCTCCATTAAGCAACTGTTGGCCCTGCGGCGCTGGTCGGGCTGGTTCACCTATGCCAGTGGCGGGGTGTTGGTGGGCTTTGGCACCCTGACGCTCCTCTCCGCGTGGGCCTAAGGGAACAGGCTAAGATGGGGCTGCCCTGAGAGGGGCATCCAAGTCTTGAGCTAACAACTTCCCATGGTTATCCATCCTCTGCCGCTGTTGCGGCGGTATTTTCGCCATGAGCTGCTGCCGCTGCTGGCGGATCTGCGCCTGGCCATCGGTCTTCTCTTGGCGATTGCCCTTTTGAGTGCTGTCGGCACGGTGATTGAGCAAGAGGAGACGGTGGCCTTCTACCAGGCTCACTATCCTGAGCATCCGGCCCTGTTTGGCTTTCTCACCTGGCGGCTGATCCTCCAGCTGGGGTTGGATCACGTCTATCGCACCCCTTGGTTTCTGGCCCTGTTGATCCTGTTTGGCAGCAGCCTGGCCGCCTGTTCTTTCACGCGCCAGTGGCCGATGCTCAAGGTGGCCCGCCGCTGGAGCTACCTCACCCGTCCTTCCTCCTTCCAGCGGCTGCCCTTTTGGGCCTATCTGCCCCAACACTCCCTAGAGGGGCTGCCGCAGCGGCTGCGCCAACGGGGTTATGCAGTGTTTCAGGAGGGATCCCGGCTCTACGCCCGCAAGGGGCTAATCGGGCGGTTTGGCCCCATCGTGGTGCACGTCAGCCTGCTGCTGATCCTGTTGGGGGCTATCTGGGGCAGCCTCGGGGGCTTTAAGGCGCAGGAGCTGATTCCCAGCGGTGGGGTTGCCGCCATTGAACATGTAACCGGGGCAGGGGATCTGGCTCGTCTGCCCACCTGGCAAATTCGGGTTAACCGCTTCTGGATTGACTATGCTCCCGACGGACGGGTAAAGCAGTTTTACTCTGACCTCTCGATTCTAGAGGGCGGCCAGGAGGTCAAGCGTCAGACCATCTCTGTCAACCATCCCCTCTCCTACCGCGGCGTGACCCTCTACCAAGCCGACTGGGGCATCGACAGCATCCGCATCCGCCTTAACAACAGCCCCTCCTTTCAAATTCCAGTGGTGCCGGTGCCCACCCAGACAGGCAGCAAGCTCTGGGGCGCTTTTGTGCCCACCCGACCGGATCTCAGCGAGGGCTTGACGCTGTTGTTGCCGGATTTGCAGGGGACGGCCCTGCTCTACGACACCCAGGGCCAGTGGGTAGGATCCCTGCGCCAGGGCATGAGCCTGGCCCTTGATGAAGTGGCTCCGCAGCGCTTTCCCAAACGCCTTACCCTGCACCTAGACGAGGTTATCGGCGCCACCGGCCTGCAAATGAAATCGGATCCAGGGATCCCGCTTGTCTACCTCGGCTTTGGGCTGCTGATGCTGGGGGTGGTGATGAGCTATTTCAGCTACAGCCAAGTTTGGGCTCTGGAGACGGAAGCAGGGCTTTACCTGGGGGGCAAAACCAACCGCGCCCTGGTGACCTTCGAGCGGGAGTTTGCCTGCCTAGTGGAGCAGCAAAGACTTTCCTCCTTCCCTTCTAGGGAGAAAGAACCTTGCTCTATCGAGGCCAACGGCTAGGCTCTCTACCTGCAAACAAGCTTAGGAAGTTTTGGGGCAACTATGGCTTTTTCTCCTGCGCTAGCCACCTTTCTTTCTAGCCAGGCCGCTCCTATTCCCATCCAAACTCCCTCGACAGTCGCGGAACTGGCTCGGCTCCTCAAGGAGTGCCAGGGGCAGAAGGTCTTGCCGCTGGGGCAGGGGAGCAAGTGGGGATGGGCTCCTCGCTTGGAGGCTGTGGATCTTATCCTCAGTACCCGTGGGCTGTGCCGCCTCATTGACCACGCAGCTGCCGACCTAACGGCGACGGTGGAGGCCGGTATGACCCTGGCGGAGCTACAGGCCATCTTGGCCGAGCGAGGACAATGGTGGCCGGTGGACCCGCTTTATCCCGACTGGGCGACGGTGGGCGGCGTTATCGCCACTGCCGATACGGGCTCGCTGCGCTGGCGCTACGGTAGCATTGGCGACCTAGTGCTGGGCATTACTTGGGTGCGGGCCGATGGGAAGGTGGCTAAGGCGGGCGGGCGGGTGGTCAAGAATGTGGCCGGCTACAACTTGACAAGACTATTTGCCGGATCCCTGGGCAGCTTGGGGATCCTGACGCAGGTAACCCTGCGGCTCTATCCCCTTCCCGCGGCCCAAGCAACTTTGCTGGCTGCAGGGGCGCTGCCGGATTTGGAAACCCTAGCTCGGCAGGTCCTGAGTGCGCCAGTCAGTCCGGTGGGGGTGGATCTCTGGCTGGGGGCAGGGGGATCCCAGCTCTGGATCCATTTCCACGGCTCCGAGCGGGGAATTGCCCACCAGATGACCCAGGTGCAACAGCTAGCTCCAGCAGGATTGAGCTGGCAGGAGGCAAGACCGGGGGCTCTGCCTCTGCCCTCACCCCGCTTGGGGATGGTGTTGGCCAAGTTCGGCTGCTTGCCCAGCCAAAGCCTGGCGACTCTGGAGCAGTTCCAATCCCTTTTCCCTAACGCTCAGGTGCAACTGCATCGCGGCTGCGGGTTGGGGCGAGCCTGGATCCCTCAAGCAGAGAGGGGATCCCTGCTGCAGCTGCAGCGCTATCTCCAGGCGGCGGGGGGGTTTCTCGTACTTTTGGAAGCGCCAGCCGATCTAAAGACAGCTTTAGCCCCCGACTTTGGCCCCACGGCAACCCTAATGCACAAGCTAAAGCAGCAGTTTGACCCCGCTGGGATTTTCAGCCCCCGCTTCCTGTAAACCCTCCCCCCCTCCTGCTAACGCCTAGAGTGCGGGCTTCTTGCTTCAACGGGATAGACTCCCACCGCAGGGTTGTACCCGGTGGCCACGATCCCTGCGCCCCCCACAGCTCCACCAGGACTGCCTAGGGACGCCCTTCCGAGGGGAGGCGGGGAGGGATCCCTAACATTTGCAGCAAGGTTCTAGCCGCATCTTGGCCAGACAGCCAGGCACCTTCTACGCGCCCTCCAGCACACCAATCGCCGCTGCACACCAGGGGTAGTCCCTTGCCAGAGCCAGTGGGAATGTAGGTGCCAAGGCTAGCAAGACCTATTGCCTCCACCGGAAAAGCGTAGCGCCAGCGATGAACTTGGATCCACTGCGGCGAGGCCAGCCAGGATCCCAAGCGCTGGGCAGCATGGGCCAGCAGCTCTCGACCAGCCTTTTCCAGCTCCGTAGGCGCGGCCTCAAGATACAGCGACGACCACTCCGCTCCCCCTTGCAAGACCACTAGCGGCGGCAGAGGCTGTGGCCGCTTGCTGCTGTCTAGGGCCACCCAGGCTAGGAGGGGATCGTCCAAACCCTTGATCCCCTTCCAGGGGGGCAGCGGCGTGTTTTCGGCGTAGCTGGCCAACACAGCAATGCAAGGCTGGTAGGCAGCCGCTTCCAAAAGGGACAACAGGTTATCCCCTGGAGAAATCTTTCCCCGCAGCAAAAGCAGTACCTGGGGAGCAGGAATGGCCATCACCAGGGCAGCAGCCTCGTAGCACTGGCCATTTTCGGCTTGCACTTGCCAGGTCGTTGCCTGGGGCTCGAGGCCAACCACTCGAGTTTGGGTGTGAACGGCCAGGGGAGCAGCCAGCTGCTTGGCCAGCGCCGTCATACCCTGGGGACAGGCATAGCGCGGCTTCTCCTCGTTGGCACTTTCTGGGCGCAGCCCTTGGTGATCCAGCAGATGCAAGGAGCGGGTCCACTCCCTCAGCAGTCCCAAGCCCAGGAGCTCCTTGAGCCAACGATAGAAACCATCAGAGTCGGCAGTCAGGTACTGCGCTCCATGATCCACAGGCACCGTCTGGCCGGCGTGCTGAACCCGTCGAGTGGCCATACGCCCGCCAAGGCCCGCCGATTTCTCAAGTACCAGAACCTGCAGGCCTGCCCGCAGCAGCTGCCGCGCACAGGTCAAGCCGGCTACCCCTGCTCCGACAACAATGACATCTGCCGACTTCCTGTCAGCCCGCTCAGACGGTGACCCTGCTTCTGGGGGATTGGCGTCTGACATACAGGGACTCTAGCGGCTGCCAACGGATCCTTAGCTGTTGCTCTTGCCAAAGGGGTTGTTGCCCCTCTCGCCAAAGAGCTTGGCTTCCCCCTTGAGGGCAGCCTTGATGATGTTGTAAGCGGCCCAGCTTACTGCTAGAGCAACTGGCGCCAGAATGATGAGGGGGCGGAGATCCATCTCCATAGGCTTCCTTCTCTCCAAGGGCGACACAGCGGGGTAACTTGGTAGCCCCGTACTGAGGGCTCCGCGCCGCTAACGCGAGTAGTGCGGAGGGGGACGTAGTCCTTGAGCGACTTGAGTCGCTCGCCAATGCTATAACAACTATAACCCTAAGCAAGCACCCACCCCGGTGGAAGACCCGAACACTGCGGTAAGTCAACTTTGAGACTTGGTTCCAAGGGACGGTCTAGGGGCGTCTTGACAGCGCCTTTGCAAGTTTGTCTGCAGACTGCGTAAGAATCCCCCGACTTTACTCAGGGGAGTGTCAAGACTCCGGAAAAGGGACTACGTCATCGTTAGGGGTCAACTTGTTGCTACCCTAGACCTGGGGAATGTCGCCCTTGGCAAGTTGCGCTTGCCGGGGTGCCACGTGCTTCTAGCAGCAAGCCCCCAAGAGCTTGCGGGATCCTAGAGTCAAGCTCAATCCTCTTTGGCTCCTGGGGATCCCTGCCGACGAATGAGCTCGATTGGCAAGCCATCGGGATCGGCGATGAAGGCCACTTCGTAGGTTTGAGACCCAATTTTCTGGCATTGGGGCGGCAGCAGCAAGATCAGGGGCACTCGCGCTTGTAAGTGTTCTAGATAGTCAGCCAGAGATCCCCATTCGGGGCCCACCTCAAAGGAGGGGTGGTAGTAACCCACATAGTGGGGATCCCCGAAGGGATCGGGGGCAGGGTAGGGCTGGGGTACCTGAATGAGCTCCAGACGGCCCCAGGGGCCGCCCATCCAGCAGGCCAAGGTGCTGCCGATGGTAAACCGTTCTTCTACCCCAAAGCCTAGCCCTTCGTAGAAGGCCATGGAGCGGAAGATATCGGCAGTGCGAATCGAAAAGTGGTGCATTGTCAGGATGGAGTATCAGCAGAAGGCAAAGCGAGAGCCGCTAGTCAAGCGGAGACAGACTTGCTACGCTCCTGAGAAGTAGTCCCTGATTCTTGAGCCACTCTTCCAGTGTGCCGCAACAGCATCGGTTAGTCTTTTTAGGCCTCATCATGCCCAAGCTGGTCATTGTTGAATCTCCTACTAAAGCGCGTACCATCCGCAGCTTCTTGCCCGCCGACTATGAGGTGCAAGCCTCCATGGGACATGTGCGCGATCTGCCCGAGTCGGCTGCCGACATCCCCGAGGAGGTGAAGGGAGAAGAGTGGAGCCGCCTTGGGGTCAATGTCCACGCTAACTTCGAGCCCCTCTACGTGATCCCCAAAGAAAAAAGAAAGGTGGTCAAGGAGCTAAAAGAGGCGCTCAAGAAGGCAGATGAGCTGATCCTGGCCACTGACGAAGACCGGGAGGGGGAAAGCATCAGTTGGCACCTGCAACAGGTGCTTCAGCCCAAGGTGCCTACCCGCCGCATGGTGTTCCACGAAATCACCCGCGAGGCCATTCAGGAGGCTTTACAAAATTGTCGCCAGGTAAACGAGCAACTGGTGCGTGCCCAAGAAACCCGCCGCATCCTGGATCGCCTAGTGGGCTATACCCTGTCGCCCCTCCTGTGGAAAAAAATTGCCCCCAAACTCTCAGCCGGGCGGGTGCAATCGGTGGCAGTGAAGCTCTTGGTGGATCGGGAGCGGGAGCGGCGAGCCTTCAAAAAAGCCTCCTACTGGGATCTGCGGGCAGAGCTGCAGCTGCAAGGTGCTGATCCGGCAGCGGTTTTCCCGGCAGAGCTGGTGAGCCTGGGCGGCAAGCGTCTGGCCAGCGGACAAGACTTCGATCCCAGCACGGGGCAGCTCATGACTGGAAGGGACGTGGTGCTGTTGGATCAAGCCCAGGCCGAAGCCTTGCGGGAGCGTCTGCTGGGGAAAGTCTGGGTGGTCAGTTCTGTAGAAGAGCGCCCCTCCACCCGCAAGCCCGCCCCTCCCTTCACCACCTCCACGCTACAACAGGAGGCCAACCGCAAGCTGCGCCTGTCGGCCCAGCAGACGATGCGCATTGCCCAAAAGCTCTACGAGGAGGGCTACATCACCTACATGCGTACCGACTCGGTCCACCTGTCGGAACAGGCCATCCGCGCCGCCCGAGCCTGCGTGGAGGCAATGTACGGCAAGGAGTACCTCAGCCCTGAACCGCGGCAGTACATCACTAAAACCAAAGGAGCCCAGGAAGCCCACGAGGCCATTCGTCCCGCCGGCTCGGAATTTCGCCTGCCCAGCCAGACTCCCCTCACGGGTCAGGAGTTGGCCCTCTACGACCTAATCTGGAAGCGCACCGTTGCCAGCCAAATGGCTGAGGCGCGGCAAACCCACACCGTTGTGCTGATTGCTGTCGACGATGCCGTGTTCCGGGCTAGCGGCAAGCGCATTGACTTCCCCGGCTTCTTTCGCGCCTACGTAGAGGGATCCGATGACCCAGAGGCGGCTCTGGAAGACCAAGAGGTGTACCTGCCCCTGCTGCGGGTAGGGGAGCAAGTGGACTGCCTGCGGCTAGAGCCGGTGGTTCACGAGACCCAACCTCCACCCCGCTATACAGAGGCCTCCCTGGTGAAGGTGTTGGAAAAGGAGGGCATTGGCCGGCCCAGCACCTATGCCACCATCTTGAGTACAATCCTAAGCCGCGGCTACGCGAGGCTAATGGGGAACACTCTGGTACCCACCTACACGGCCTTTGCAGTTACCGAGCTTTTGGAAAAATACTTTCCCAATCTCGTCAACATCCACTTCACTGCCGAGATGGAGCAAACCCTGGATGATATCGCTTCCGGCCAGGCGGAGTGGCTGCCTTATTTGCGCCACTTCTTCCTGGGTGAGCAAGGCCTTGAGGGACAAGTGAAGGCACGGGAGCTAGAAATTGACCCCAGCCTGGCCCGCTCCATCCACCTGGAAAACCTACCTGCCAAGATAGGTATTGGTCCCTACGGACCCTACGTGGTGGTCGAAACCGAAGCGGGGGAGGTACGCGCCAATCTACCGGAGGACATTCCCCCCGCTGACCTGACCCTGGAACACATCGAGGAACTCATCCGGCGCAAGCAGGAAGGCCCCAAGCCGATTGCCTTCCACCCAGAGACCCAAGAGCCCATCTATGTCATCCCCCAGGGCCCCTACGGACCCTATGTGCAGTTGGGGGAAGTCTCTGAGGAAAACAAAAAGCCCAAGCGCGTCTCCCTGCCCAAAGGACTCAAGCCGGAGGACGTCACTCCAGAGATGGCTCTGGGGTTGCTCAGCCTGCCACGTACGTTGGGCGAGCACCCCGAGTCGGGGAAAAAGGTGCAAGCCGGCATTGGTCGCTTCGGCCCCTACGTGGCCTGCGACGGGGAGTTCCGCTCGCTGCCCCCCGAGGAGGATGTCCTGACCATTAGCTTGGAGCGGGCGCTAGAGCTGTTGGCCCAGCCCAAAAAAGGCCGCACTCCCACCTCGGCCAAGCCCCTAGGCGAGTTGGGAGTCCACCCCGAGGACGGCAAGCCGGTAACTCTGCACGACGGCCCCTATGGGTTCTACGTCAAGCACGGCAAAGTCAACGCCTCGCTGCCTAAGGATCTCTCCCCCGAAGCCGTGACGCTGGAGATAGCTCTGGAGCTGCTGGCGGAAAAGGAAGGTAAGGGCAAGGCCCAAGCAAACGCCAGCTGCCCAGCTGCGGCCAATCAGGCCAAGAGAGCTGAGGCTGCCGTTCCCCAGAGGCAACGCACGGTGCAGGGCCCTGCCCGCAGCAAGGGACAAGCTCAAGGGGAGGACCCTACCCAATGCCCTCCCCCTCTTCTTAAGGTTGTTCCCAAAGCTCGGGCTTAAGCCCTAACTCCCCTTAGCTGGCTAACTCAGCAGGGGTTAGCCCAGGCTAAGGCCCTACAAGGGTTGGCCAAAAGCTAGGTGGCTGCAGTTGACTCTCTCTTCCCCCGTCTTACCCGGCCTTCTGCTGCTTAGGGAAACTAAGCAGCCTGTTCAAAAATGCTCCGAACCCAGCTGCTAATGATGGAGAGGGCAATTGCACCAAGCAGGGCCCAGCCAAAGTTGTCGATCTTGAAAGCATCACCCGCAAGCTTGTCGGCAATGAGCAAGCAAATAGCGTTCAAAATGAGCGAAAACAAGCCCAGGGTGAAGATGGTAAGCGGTAGGGTGATCAACTGCAGCAATGGCTTCACTAAGCTATTGACCAGACCAATGGCTAGCGCCGCTACCAAGGCACCCCCAAATCCGGAGACGTGGATCCCGGGCAACAGCCAAGCCAAAATCATCACGCTCAAGGCCGACATTAACCAGGTGGCCAGAAGAGATGCCATGCTTCCTCCCTTACCCCGCTGGGGCAGCCATTTTGCCCTCTATGCTACCTAGATCCGGCCGCTCCTCGGGACTGTACGTCTGCAGGGCCAAGGCATGGATGCTTTGCCCCATCTCCTCAGCCAGGGCGGCGTACACCAGGCGATGCCGTTGCAAAGAGGTTTTGCCAGTAAAAAGAGGGGATACCACCTGCACGCGGTAGTGCCCTCCCGATCCCTGTTGCCCGCCTCCATGGCCTGCATGGCGGTGGGACTCGTCCTCCACGTGGACGTAAAGAGCTTGCAGCTTTTCAGCTAGGAGCTGCCGCAAACCATCTGCGGTGAGCATGGGTTTTAAGGTTGACTGTCAGCCTGGGCAAAAGCTGCTTCCACTAGGGGGCGCAACTCGTTGCGGGCATGCATTTCCTGGAGGATGTCACAGCCGCCAATAAACTGCCCGTTGATGTAGATTTGTGGAATGGTTGGCCAGTTGGAAAACACCTTGATCCCCTGGCGAATTTCCGGGTCCTCCAGCACGTTAATTGCCGTGTAGGGAAAGCCCAAGCTGTCCAAAATGCGCACAGCTGTGTAGGAAAACCCACACTGGGGCATCTCTGGGGTGCCCTTCATGTAGATCAGTACCTTGTGGGTGCGGATTTGCTCGCGGATCTTCTCTTCCAAAAGGGGGTCTAGCATGGCCGTCTGCTGGTCGAGCAACACCAGTATTTCATTGGTCTAGTCTAGCTGCTGTCAAGCAGGTGGAGGCTAGCAGGGATCCCCCCACTGGCAGCAAAAAGTGCTAGAAGGGGAGAAGTGGAGGTTCCCTATCGGAGGCCGTTCATGCTGACCGAGGCCAAGCAGTCGGCGGCAGAAAGCCCCCAAGCAGACAGGAGTGAGGCTCCCCCTTCTAAGCAGCCAAAGACAAAGCTGGGGTTTTGGCAGCAATTTTGGGAAGATGTTGACTGTGTCTTTGAGCGGGATCCAGCGGCGCGCAACCGCTGGGAGGTTATCCTCACCTACCCAGGGGTACACGCTCTGTTTCTACACCGCATTGCCCATTGGCTGTGGCAGCGGCGCTGCTTCCTGCTGGCTCGGTTGATTAGCTTCATTTCCCGCTCCTTTACCCTGATTGAAATTCACCCGGCAGCCCGGATTGGGCGGCGCTTTTTCATCGACCATGGCTGTGGTGTGGTGATCGGGGAGACAGCGGAAATTGGCGACGATGTTACCCTCTATCACGGCGTTACCCTGGGGGGCACCTCTTGGACAAAAGGTAAACGGCATCCCACCCTGGAAGATGGGGTGATCGTGGGCACAGGGGCGAAGATCCTGGGGCCAGTTCGCATTGGTGCCAGAGCCCGCATTGGAGCCAACGCAGTGGTGATCCACGATGTGCCTCCGGGGATGACAGTGGTAGGGATCCCGGGCCGGGCCGTTATCCCACCCCATCAACGCCGCATCCCTGCCCATGGCATCGACCTCGATCACCACCTCATGCCTGACCCGGTGGGACGGGCAATCGAGCAGCTGTTGCACCGCATTCAAGAGCTGGAAGCCCAGGTGGCCCGTCTTAGCCAAGAGCGGGAGCGGGCCCAGCAAGAGAGTTCAGGGGCGGGTGACTAGCTCGGCAGTATCCGCAAGGCGTGAGTTTAAAAGGGCAGCGTTCGCAGCTTCCTCAGGCGCAGAGGAGAAGCTTGCTCTGTTGCGTAACCCTTTTTGCGGCAAAGGGGTGGAGCCATTTCAGTAGGGCGAGCTAGGGTGCTAGCATCTCAGCTCTACGGGGAAAACGGTGATGATGCCAGCCAAACCCCTCTCTGGGGTAGCAGCTCTGCTCTGCCTAGGCCTAGCTCCAGCCGCTCTGGCCCAGACGCTTCTGCCGCAGCAAACGGTGCTCCTCGACAGCAGACAGAACAGCGCCACCCCTCTACAAAGCAATGTCCTACAAAACATTGTCTTCGTCGTGCCCAACCCCCCAACGCAGCCCTACGCTGGCAGGTGGGGTTGGCGCCGCAGCCCCTCACCTCCCCCTGCCCCCATCACAATCCTTATCCTCAACTCCCAGGCCAACTTGGCCGCCGAGGCAGCCGAGCCGCAGAGTTGTGGCCAGCGCTGCCAGGGATCCCTGCGCCTGCCATAAAAAGAGGCTGCTTTTGCCATTGGGTGCGTGCCAAGACCCGGATCCGCTATGAATGGGGGTTGGTAGTATAATTCAGGCCAATGGTTCCCCACTGGCACTTCTTTGTGGTGGGCGAGGGATCCCCATGAACCGTTCCAGGCAACTGAAACTCCAGCT
>NZ_JANSIV010000028.1:8501-24941 GCF_047502705.1 Synechococcus sp. H70.1 | reverse complement strand
TTTGTGGTGGGCGAGGGATCCCCATGAACCGTTCCAGGCAACTGAAACTCCAGCTTGCTGCAGGGCTTGCTTGTGGGATGGGGCTGCTGGCAGGAGTGGCGGCTTGGGCGCAATCAGCTCCCCCGCCGGACAGCCTGGATCTGCGCACCAGTGGCGACCCCCCCGCCCAACCCACCCCCACACCTACCCCCGCCGCTAGCGAGCCAGAAGTTTTGGTGGCAGAGGTGGTGGTCGAGGGTACCGACGACCCAGAGCTGATTGAGCAGGTTTACAAAGTTATCCGCACCCGCGCCGGCGAGGTCTCCACTCGTTCCCAACTGCGGGAAGACATCAACGCCGTGTTTGCCACTGGTTTCTTTGCCGATGTCCGAGCGGTGCCCTCCGATACCCCCTTGGGAGTGCGAGTTACCTTTGAGGTCAAGCCCAACCCCATCCTCAAAGCCGTGCGCACCGAAGGGGCAAAAGTTTTGGATCCGGAGGTGCTCCAGAAGGCCTTTGCCGACCAAGAAGGGCGGGTGCTCAACTTTGGCAAGCTGCAGGCAGCAGTGGCCGAGATTGAGCAGTGGTATGCTGACAAGGGCTACGTACTGGCCAAAGTGACAGATGTGCGCTCCTCTGAAGATGGCACCCTCACCCTAGAAATTGCCGAAGGGGAGATCGAGGAGATTCGCGTGCAGGGCAACACCAAAACCCGCGACTTCATCATCACCCGCGAGTTAAAGACCAAGCCGGGGGATGTGTTTAACCGCAACCAAATTCAGCAGGATCTGCAGGCAGTTTTCAACCTCAACCTTTTTCAGGACGTGAATGTGGGGCTTAACCCCGGTCGGGATCCCAACAAAGTCGTGGTGGTGGTGAACGTGGAAGAGCGCCGCACCGGCACCTTGAGCGGCACCCTCGGCGTCAGCTCGGCCACGGGGGTCTTCGCTGGCCTTAGCGTCTCGGAAGAAAACTTGGGCGGCAACAACCAAAAGGCCAGCTTTAATGTTCAGGTAGGCACCAATGAAACTCTGTTTGATTTGAACTTCACCGATCCCCGCATCGCTACGCTGGAGATCCCCACCTCCTACAGCATCAATATCTCCAACCAGCAGAGCTCCAGCTTTGTTTTCAACGAGGGATTGACTCTGCCCAACGGGGATCCCGTGCGCATCAACCGGCTGGGTGGCAGCGTCACCTTCTCGCGTCCGATTGGGGGCAATTGGCGGGCCAGCTTGGGCACCCGCATCCAATTTGTGGAAGCCCGCAACAGCAACGGCGAACAGGAGCGCTTTGATGTGCTGGGCAACCCCATTACCTTTAGTGCCAGCGGCCAAGACAGCTACACCACCTTGCGGTTTGGCCTTATCCACGACAGCCGCGACAACCCCAACAGCCCCAGCCAGGGATCCGTCTTTCGCCTCTCTACCGAACAGTCGGTACGTTTGTTTGCGAATGGCCTGAACGCCAACCGCCTCGAAGCCAGCTACAGCCAGTTCATTCCCGTCAAGCTATTTGAAACGCGCAGTGAGCGGCCGCAGGTGCTGGCTTTTGACGTGCGGGCGGGCACCACCCTTGGCGACTTGGCTCCCTACGACGCTTTCCCCATTGGCGGAGGCAACTCCGTGCGGGGATTTTTTGAAGGCGGCGTTGGCTCCGGCCGCAGCTTTGCCACCGCAACAGCGGAGCTGCGCTTTCCTCTTTTCGACCCGGTGGGGGTAGTGGTTTTTGCTGACTACGGCACGGATCTAGGTAGCGGTGCAGCAGTTATCGGCAATCCGGCGGCAGCGCGCAACAAGCCGGGCAGCGGTTTAGGTCTGGGAGCTGGCATTCGCATCCAATCTCCCCTGGGGCCGCTGCGCATTGACTACGCCGTTGGCCAAGGAGAGGCCGGCCGACCTCAACTGCACTTTGGCATTGGGGAGAAGTTCTAACTTGGCGGTGGGATATGGTGGGAGCAGCACTTGTGAGGAAAGAACCCATGCACCCTAGCCAATCCTTACGCGGGGGCTCCTTGCTGCTCTTGCTCTGCCTCAGCCTAGCCCTAGGTGGGTGTGGACAACTGGCACGGCTAGGCATTGGCACAACCCCCATTGCCCAGATCGAACAAAATCCTGCTCGCTACACTGACGTGTACGTCCGCGGTCGTGTGGTCAACCAGATAGGTGTGTTTGGCCAGGGGGTGTACGAGATCCAGGACCCTAGTGGCTCCCTCTGGGTCATCACCAACAAGGGGCTGCCGGCCATGAACAGCACGGTAACTGTGCGTGGCAAGGCCCAGGAGGGGATCTCGGTGGCAGGGCGCCGCTTTGGGGTATCGCTAGTAGAAGTCGAGCGCTTCTAGCTAGCCCCAAGAGCTACCATAGAGACTCGGCCTGCCAGGGTTTTGGCAATCTGACGCAGCGCCTGGGCCGAGGCCGACTCGGGTTGGTCGACGACAATGGGCCTGCCCGCATCTCCCCCCTGGCGCAGGGCAATCTCTAACGGGATCCGCCCCAGCAGTGGGATCCCTAGCTCGCGGGCCGTAGTTTCTCCGCCGGCTGAGCCGAAGATATCGTACTGGCGATCCGGTAGGTCAGGCGGAATGAAGTAGCTCATGTTCTCGACAATGCCAAGGATGGGCACCCCCAACTGGCGAAACATGTTCAAGCCCTTGCGGCTATCCAGCAGGGCCACCGACTGCGGCGTAGTGACGATCACGGCTCCCGCCAGCGGCACCGCTTGAGCTAGGGTCAATTGCGCATCCCCGGTGCCGGGGGGCATATCCACGATGAGATAGTCCAGCTCCCCCCACTGCACCTGGTAGAGGAATTGCCGGATGACACCGTTGAGCATCGGCCCCCGCCAGATCACCGGCTGATCCCGCCCCACCAAGAGACCCATCGACACCATCTTGACGCCGTAGTTCTCCAGGGGGAGGATCTCTTCGCTGCCATCTTGCCGCTTGCGCACCAATAGAGAGCAATCCTGCAGCCCCAGCATCAGGGGCACGTTGGGGCCGTAAATATCCGCATCCAGCAGCCCCACCCGCGCTCCGCTCTGGGCCAGCGCCACAGCTACGTTCACCGCTACGGAGGTTTTGCCCACCCCCCCCTTGCCGCTGGAGATGGCGATGATGTTGCGCACGCCGGGGACAGACTGGCGATCCGGCAGCGAGGGCGAGCGGGGAGTTTCTGCTGTAACGGTGACCTCGATGGTTTCAATGGGAGCCAGGCGGCGGATGGCAGCCTTGCATTCCTCGACGATGAACTCCCGCAAGGGGCAAGCTGGTGTCGTCAGCACCAGAGTAAAAGCCACCCGCTCCGGCTCGACGCGAATGTCGCGGATCATGTTCAGTTCCACCAGGCTGCGGCGCAGCTCCGGATCTTGAACCGGGCGCAACGCCTCAAGGATGGCGGCAGCATCGAGGGTAGAGGTGGTCATGGCATCAAAAATGAGGTAACGGCTCTATTTTTCACTCTAGTCGGTTTTTCTCCAGGGTCTTCGCTGGCTGAGCAGGGCAGTTGCGAAACTGTCTGCCAACGCTGTAGCCGACTGGCCTAGGCTGGCTCTGGCCGACGGAGGAGGGCAATGGTGCAAGCGCTGATCGCGGGAGTCGGGTTGTGGTTGGGACTCACATTCTTGGCCCCGTTGATCCCTCTGCTGGCAAAGAGCCACTCTCTCCCCTGAGCAGCAGCCCACCTCGGCCTGGGATCCCTCCTGCTGCTATTTGCCCTGGGCTGTTAACCCTCTGGGATCCTGTCGCTGCTCCCCCTGCACAATGTCCCCAACCGCCGGGAAAAAGAATAAGCTGGAGTCTGTCCCGTGCCGATGTTCCAGGAAAAGGGTGGGTGGAGCCGGGCAAAAGTATGGAAATTCGTCCTGCCACGCCTGAGGATGTGCCCGTTCTGTTTGATCTCATCTGCGCTTTGGCCGAGTACGAGCACCTGAGCCACCTGGTAACGGGATCCGCCGAGCTATTGCGGCACCATTTGTTTGGCCCGGAGGCCTTTGTTTCAGCGTTGGTAGCGGAGGTAGAGGAGCAGGTGGTGGGGTTTGCCCTCTACTTTCGCAACTTTTCCACCTTCCTCACCCGACCGGGAATTTACCTGGAAGACTTGTTTGTGCTGCCGGAGTTTCGCGGCAGGGGCATTGGCAAGGCGCTCTTGGCGCGGGTGGCCCAGGAGGCAGTGGCCAAAGGATATGGGCGGCTGGAGTGGAGGGTTTTGGACTGGAACCAGCCAGCAATTGAGTTCTACCGGCGCCTGGGTGCTAAGCCACATCCGGAGTGGATCCTGCACCGCGTGGTGGGTGCTGAGCTGGAAGCTTTGGCTCGGCTGGCCGAGGATCCCTACCCCTCTTGAGCAAGAGATCCTAGGGATCCCTGCGCGAAAGGGGAGCCTAGACCTCTATACTTAGCGGCTGAGCCGAGGTTGAGCCGAGCATGAGCCCAACGCAAACCGTCACTCCCCAAGGGGCTGAGATCCTCTGCATTGGCACAGAGTTGCTCTTGGGAGAGATCACCAACACCAACGCCCAATACCTGGCAGCCGAGTTGGCCAAGCTGGGGATCCCGCACTACTACCAAACGGTGGTGGGGGACAACGAAGCCCGCATCCACCATGCTTTGGAGGTGGCCTGCAACCGCTCCAGCCTACTTTTAATTACAGGAGGGCTGGGGCCAACCCCGGATGATCTGACCCACGCGGCGCTAGCCTCCTTTTTTGGAGTAGAGATGGTGGAGCACCCCCAGCTCTGGGAGGAGATTTTGCGAAAGTACGGGCAGCGGGGCCTTGTGCCCTCGCCCAGTAACCGCAAGCAGGCTTTTCTGCCTCAGGGGGCAACCATCCTGCCCAACCCCCTGGGTAGCGCCTGCGGCCTCATTTGGCAGCCCCGCCCCAACCTGCACATCCTTACTTTTCCCGGCGTGCCGCAGGAGATGCAGCGCATGTGGCAGGAGACGGCTGTACCCTATTTGCGCTCCCTGGGCTGGGGCAAGGAGGTGTTCTACAGCCGCGTGTTGCGCTACTGGGGCATTCCTGAATCGACTTTGGCCGAGCGGGTGGCCCCCTGGCTGGCGGGGGAAAATCCCACGGTCGCTCCCTACGCTGGTCAGGGAGAGGTGCGCCTGCGGATTACCGGACGTGCCCCCACGCGCGAGGCGGCGGAAGCGTTGATTGCTCCGGTGGTGGAGCAGATTTTACGGGTGTCTGGAGAAGACTACTTCGGCAGCGACGAGGCCACCTTGGCCAGCGTGGTGGGGGAGCTACTCTTGCAGCGGCGGCAAACCCTAGCGGTGGCGGAATCCTGCACCGGTGGCCTCCTGGGGCAGTTGGTAACCGGGATCCCGGGCAGCTCGCGCTACTTCCTGGGCGGCATTGTTGCCTATGACAACCGCTTCAAGGAGCAGCTTTTGCGGGTAGATCCAGAGACCCTGCGGCAGCACGGGGCTGTGAGCGAGCCGGTGGCGGCTCAGATGGCGCTGGGGGCCAAACAGGTTTTTGGCTCCGACTGGGCCCTAAGCATTACCGGCATTGCTGGGCCAGAGGGGGGTACCCCCACCAAGCCAGTTGGTCTTGTCTATCTGGGCTTGGCCGACCCGGAGGGGAAAGTGGAAGTCCACGAGTACCGCTTCGGCAGCCTGCGGGGCCGCGAGGGGGTGCGCTGGTGGAGCGCCCAGACGGCGCTAGATTGCCTGCGGCGGCGCTTGCTCCGTTACCCCCTTTCGGAGGGATCTACTCCTGAGCGTCCAGATCCTTGAGTAAGCTGGGGGAGCAGGCAGACTTGGAGCAGGTTGATGAATCCTGCGGAGGCGGGCAAGGAGGCCCTGCGGCAGGGCCGCTTTCAAGAGGCCATCCAACTTCTTGAGGACTACTTGGCCCAGTTCCGTCAGGAGGGCAAAGCAGAGGGGAGCCCGGCAGGCTCCTCCGACAGCCAAGTCCTGGAGGCCCAGATGAACCTGGTGCGGGCCTACCATCTGGCGGGCCAGGCCGAGAAGGCGCGGGCCCTCTGTCTAGAACTGCTGCAGCATCCGGATCCCCAGGCGCGGGGCTGGGCCCAAAAAATCCTGCCCCGCCTGCCCGCCCCAGAAAAACCCGTTGCTTCTCCATCTAGGGAACAAGGCCCTCCTCCAGAGCCCCTTCCTAAAGCTCAGCTGGTCTCCCCCCGCCAACGGGCTGCTCCATTAGGGGGGAGGATCCCCTTGCCGGTGCAGGCGGGATCCCTGGCGTGGGCCAAGTGGGGATCCCTGGGGGTGGGCATCCTCTTCCTCTGGGGGTTGAGTTTTTTGCTGGTGGGCAGCCACCTGGATTTTGGGCGGCTGAGTTTTCCGCGGCAGCTTTGGTTTTTGCAGGGGTTGCTGCCCTGGCTGCGCAACGGCTTGCGCTGGCTAGTGGCCGGTAGCCTGGCGGTTAACTTTGGGGTGGGCCTTCTCTTTTTTGCCCCCTGGCTTATGGATCAGCTGCACCGGCGGCTGCACAAGTTGCGTTGGGCCAGCCTGGGGGAAATCGAGCGCCACAGCCCTGAGGCGACCCGCCTGCTGCAGCGCCTCTGCGCCCAAAAACAACTGAAACAACCCCGCCTGGGGGTGATCCCGGAAGGGGGGCCACTGGCGTTTGTTTACGGCACTTTCCCTGATGGCGGCCGCATCGTGGTCACCCAGGCTCTCTTGCAGCAGCTTGCCCCGGACGAGATTGCCGCTGTCTATGCCCAGGCGCTGGGGCGGATCGTCAACGGCGATATCCTGATCCTGACTCTGCTGGGATCCCCCGTTCAACTGGTTTACTTGGCTCTGGAGCAGGTGAGCCAACTGGGAAGGCAACGGCGGGATCTCATCGGGCATGTGGCCCCCCTGCTCTACCTCATCTACACGGTGCTTTCCTACCCCCTGTTTTTCCTTTCTCGCCTGGGCACCTCCCACGCCGATCACTTCGCGGTAGAGGCGACGGGCAACCCCAACGGGCTGATGGCCGCCCTGCTCAAGTCGGCTGCCGGCCTGCAGGAGGCCCACAAAAACGACCGCCGCCCATCTTCGCTGCTGCACTGCACCCGACTGTTCAGCTTCTTGGACTTCAAAACCACCGCTGCCGCCAGCGCCGCTGTCCGCCTGCCGGATCCCGCCCAAGCCAGCCAGCTCTTCCGCTGGGATCAGCTTAACCCCTGGGCCCGCTGGATGCAGCTCAATTCCAGCCATCCCCTGCTGGGGCGGCGCTTCCAGGTTTTGGGGGAATATGCCCAGCGGCTGCGCCTTTTGCCCGAGCTAAGCCTAGTTCAGCCAACGGAGGAAGTGGCTCCTCCAAAGGCTCGCTTCTGGTTGGATCTGGCTATCTATGCTGCTGAAGTGGTTGGGATGGTGATTGGCTGGCTGGGGGGGCTGATCCTCTACCTAGCGCTGCAAAATCGCCTCGATCCCAAGGTTATTGCCGCGGCCGCGATGGTGGGCTATGGCGTGGGACTGTGGGCCAAGGCGGCGTTGATGTACCGCGGATCCCTGTCGCCCCAGCCAGCTGACGTGCTCAGCTTGCTGGCTGATCCCGAGGCAGATCCCTGCCGCAGTCAGCCAGTGGAGCTGGAAGGGGAGCTGCTGGGCTTGGGACAAGCCGGCTATCAACTGGGGGCAGAGCTAAAGCTACAGGACGCCACCGGCCTGATCCCCCTGCGCTTTACCTCTCCCCTAGGACCGGTGGGCAATGTCTTTTCCGGCCTAAAGCCCCTCCGTGCCCTCATGGGCCAGCAGGTCAAGGTGGTGGGCTGGTTCCGCCGCGGCAACACTGCCTGGGTGGATTTGGCCTACGTCCAGGCAGGATCCCAGCAGCTCCACAGCCGTCCTCGTCTGTGGCTGGCTTTGTTGGGCTTGGGAGTTGTCTTGCTGGGGATTTGGGGGGCCTTTTATTTCCCCAACTTGGCCTCTTATTTTAGGCGGTAGTGAGCTGCCTAGCGGCGGGAGGGCACCAACTGGGCCTTGCGCAGCCGCACCGACTGGGGTGTGACCTCCACCAGCTCGTCTTCGCCAATGTATTCCAAGGCTCGCTCTAGGGTCATCTCCACCGGTGGCTGCAGCTGTACCAGCTCCTCTCCAGTTGAGGAGCGATGGTTTGTTAGGTGTTTCGTCTTGCAAACATTCAACTCCAAGTCCTGGGGTCGGTTGTGCTCACCCACAATCATGCCCTTGTAAACGCGGGTGCCTGGCTTAATAAAGAATACACCTCGGTCCTCCGCATTCTTCAGGGCGTAGGCAGTGGCTACTCCCTCTTCAAAAGCAATGAGCACGCCATTGCGGCGGGTCTCCAGCCCTGTGGTGAGAGGACGGTACTCCAAAAAGCTGTGGCTCATGATCCCCTCCCCGCGGGTGATGCGGACGAACTCGCTGCGGAAGCCAATGAGCCCTCGCGCCGGGATGACGAATTCCAACTGGGCCCGCCCATCTGCGCCTACCCTTAGGTCCTGCATCTCTCCCCGCCGCTCGCCCAGCCGTTCGATGCAGGCGCCCACCGTTGCTTCTGGCACATCCAGCACCAAAAGCTCATAAGGCTCGTAGGGCTGGCCGTTCACTTCGCGGAAAATCACCTTCGGCTGGCCAACCTGGAACTCGTAGCCCTCCCGCCGCATGGTTTCTAGCAAAATGCCCAGGTGCAGTTCGCCTCGCCCCGAAACCAAGAAGCAATCCGGGGAGTCAGTCTCTTCCACCCGCAGCGCCACATTGGTCTCCAGCTCCCGCAGCAGGCGTTCGCGCAGTTGCCGTGAGGTTACAAACGTCCCCTCTTGCCCAGCAAAGGGAGAGTCGTTGACACAGATCCTCACCTGCAGCGTGGGCTCATCCACTTTGATGAGGGGCAAGGCCTGGGGGTTTTCTGGTGAGGTGAGGGTGTGGCCAATGTGGGCCTCGGCAAACCCCGCCACGGCAACGATGTGGCCGGCACTAGCCTCTGTCAGCTCAATGCGCTCCAGCCCCTGGAAGCCAAAGAGCTTGGTTACCTTGCCCTTGGCAATCGACCCATCTTCCTTGACCACCGCCAACTGATCCCCGACCCGAATGGTGCCATTGTGGATCTTGCCAATCACAATCCGACCCAAGTATTCCGAGTACTCCAGCGTCGTCACCTGGAGTTGCAGCGGCTTGGTGGGATCCCCAATGGGTGGCGGGACGTACTTGAGGATGGCCTCAAAGAGGGGCCTCATGTCCAGAGGGCCGCTGTAGTTGCCCTCGAGGAAGGCTTTGAGGTTGGCTTCTTCCAGGGCAAAGCCCTGCAGACCCGAGGCAAATAGGTAGGGAAAGTCGCACTGGTCTTCGTCAGCGCCTAGTTCCAAAAACAGATCTAACACCTTGTCAATGACCTTGTAGGGCTCGGCGTGGGGCCGGTCAATTTTGTTGACCACCACGATTGGTCGCAAGCCCTTTTCCAACGCCTTGCGCAGTACAAAGCGGGTCTGAGGCATTGGGCCTTCGTTAGCATCCACAATCAGCAGACAGCCTTCCACCATGCCTAGCACCCGCTCTACCTCCCCGCCAAAGTCAGCGTGACCGGGGGTATCGACGATGTTGATCAGGGTTTCGCCATAGCGAACGGCAGTATTCTTTGCCAGGATGGTGATGCCCCGCTCCCGCTCTAGGGCATTGCAATCCAGCACGCAGGGGGGAGTGTCCTCTCGTGCCCGTAGGGCTCCTGCCTGGCGCAGCAGGGCATCCACAAGTGTGGTTTTGCCGTGGTCAACGTGGGCAATGATAGCAACGTTGCGGATAGGGATCGGCATAGCCGTCAATTCGTGGAAAAACTCACCCCCAGCTCTTCCTGGGGGTGCCTCTACAACTCTAGCGCAAAGAATTGAAACTCCCGCCCGCTCGGGGGATTTTTAGGGAGTCCTCAAGCGAAAAGGCGTTGTCAAGCGGCCCCTAACCACTTCCCTAGGGCAAAGTCCCAAGGTTCTGCTTACTTTAGCAAATTAGGCGGGAGCCCCCTCTTTCTCGCCTAAGACCCGCCCAGAGGTTTGCCACCGGTCGGGTTTTTTGCCTCCAAGAAGCTGGCTGGCCAGCTGTACCTACAACTAGCAAGCTGCATCTTTGGTTGGCAGCTAAAGTTGCCTAGGGGCTTTTCCACGCCGCCCCACAGGACGGGACTAGCAAGCTCTGCTTCTGGGATCCATCCCAGGGAGCATTAGGATCACCAGCCCCGCTAGAGCGTGCCCCACCCCGCTGGCCAACCCTTGCCTCACATATCAGCCCCGCGCAGGTAGAGCACCAGGATGACCGCCGGCCCTGCCAGGACAATCATCGCCAGCAGCAGCAACTGCACAAACACTTCGTATTGTCCAAACATAACCCCAAATCTTGTAGCCTACCTTTGACACTCCCACCGACTAGAGTCGGGGGATTCTTACGCAGTCCCCAGAGGGACTCGTCAAGGCGTTGTCAAGACGCCCCTTGACGGTTCCCCAGTCTCCAGGTTCCGCTTACGTACTGGCTTTTAGCACTGTCCGGGTCTTTCACCGGGGTAGGTGCTTGCTTAGGAGCAATTATAGCCTTGGCAAGCGACTCCAGTTGCTCAAGGACTACGTCCTGCTAACGCGAACGGGCTTTTCCACCCCACACTAATTGCGCTAGCGGGGCGGCGTCCTTTTGCGCTAGCGGGACGGAGGGTTACCCAGCGAGTCTGGGGTGGGGCTTGCTTTGGCCTAGAGATAAAACCTAGCGCTCCTGCTGAGCCTGAAAGGGGATTGGCTCGAGGTTAAACAGTTCCTGCAAAATTTGCATGGCCTTCCGCCGCGCCTCGATGTCCCGCTTGGCCCGCAGTTGCACCATGGGGTCGTGCAGAATCTTGTTGACGATGCCGCGAGTGAGGGCGTCGATAACCTCCAGGTGCTTCTCGGCAAAGTCCTTGCCCAAGCGGGAGAGAGCTTTCTTCATTTCCTGCTCCCGGATAGACTCCACCTTGTGGCGCAGGCTGGAAATGGTGGGCACCGTCTCTAGGGAACGCCACCACTCCATAAACTGCTCTACCTCTTCCTCTATCAACGCTTCGGCAGCCGAGGCCAGCTTTTGCCGTTGGGCACGGTTTTCTTCCACGATGCGGGAGAGGTGATCCACGTTGAACAACCGTACCCCTCTTAGCTTTTCCACCCCGGGATCAATGTTGCGGGGCACGGAGATATCCACCAACAGCAGCGGCTGATCTGGCTGCAGCACTTCCACCAGTTGCCCGTAGGTGAGGATGGGCTGGGTGGCAGCGGTGCTGGTGAAGACCAGATTGGACTCTGCCACGCTGCCTAGCAGCGACTCCCACGGCAGGACTTGAATGGGCTGCTCAAATTGCTTGGCTAGCGCTTCTGCCCGCTCCAAGGAGCGGTTGACTACTGTGATGTCCACCGCCCCCTTGGCCAAGAGGTGCTGCACCAGCAGCCGGGCCATTTTCCCTGCCCCCACCACTGTAATCTTGCCCTGGGAGAGGGAACCCTGCTCTTGCAGCGCCAGCTCCACGGCTGCCGAGCTAATGGACATGGCGCCGGTGCCGATCCCTGTCTCCGTGCGGACGCGCTTGCCGGCAGTGATGGCCGCCTTGAAGAGGCGGTTGAGGATGCGATCCATGCCGTTGCAGGCCTGGCCCAGTTGCTGTGCTTTTTTCACTTGCGACAGGATCTGCCCTTCCCCCAACACCAAGCTCTCCAGCCCGGCAGCCACCCGCATCAAGTGGGTCACCGCATCTTGGTAGAGCAGGGTAAACAGGTGGGGACGCAGCTGGGGGAGGGGGATCCCCTTTGCCTCCGCCAAAAACTGCATCGTCTGCCGCACTCCACTTTCTGTTTCTGGGGTAACGATGTAGACCTCCAGCCGGTTACAGGTGCTGAGGATTGCTGCTTCCTCAATGTGGGGGTAGGCACGGAGCTGCTGGATCCTCCCTCCCACCTCCGCGTCCGCGATACTGAGGCGCTCCCGGATCTCCACAGGAGCTGTGCGATGGCTAAGACCGACAACCGCGATAAACATGCCTCTCCGTTGTCTCTAGACCAACGATTATTAAATCTCCAAACAAAGGAAAAATTCGCCCGCAAACAAAAGCAGCCTCAAACCCACGCAAAGCGTCTTACCTGTCTTGGCTGCGGCAAGCTTAGGTAACTTTTCTCAGCCTACCTAAACCCTAAGACCAGTATCGGATCGGTTTTGCCGAATTTTGCTGAAGAGTTATTACGTTTTTTCCGGGTCGGCCTTGATAGATTTTTTAACGTTCTCCCAGGCAAAAGGGCGACCTTCCCAGGGGAAAGCCGCCCTTATCACGAAGATCCAGCAGAGGAGACCTCAGCGCAATTGCAGGGCAGGGGGGTGCTCGCCTTCCTTCAGGTGGATGGTATCCACAAAGCGCACCGTGCGGGATTGGCTAGAAATCACCAGCGTTTCCGTGCGAGCCCCACCCCCGAAGAAGCGCACGCCCCGCACTAGATCCCCATCAGTGATACCGGTGGCGGCAAAGAGCAGCTCTTTGCCACTGGCTAGCTCCTCACACTCCCATACCTTATCGGGATCCTCAATGCCCTTTTCTTTCAGCTCTCGCCGAGTCTCTTCTACCGGTGGCAGGTAGGTGCCTGCCTGTACCACTTCGGGATCGTAGATTAGCCGCCCTTGGAAGTGGGCGCCTAGGCAGCGCAGGGCGGCTGCTGAGATCACTCCCTCAGGAGCTGCTCCGATCCCCATCAGGGCATGGATACCCGTGCCGTTGAAGGCCACCGAAAGGGCTGCCGAGAGGTCGCCATCGGTAATTAACTTTACTCGTGCCCCCGCCTCGCGGATCTGGCGAATGAGATCGACGTGGCGCTTGCGATCCATAACCACCACGGTTAGATCCGCCACCTCCCGACCCAGGCTTTCGGCAATGATCTTGAGATTCTTTTCTGGCGGATAGTCAAGGTGGACTTTGCCCTTGGCCTGGGGCGGGGCCGCGAGTTTTTGCATGTAGATGTCGGGGGCGTTGAGAAGGCCACCTTTCTCGGAAATGGCCAGCACAGCCATAGAGCCGTTCTGGCCTTTGGCCACCAGGTTAGTGCCCTCGCAGGGATCCACAGCAATATCAATCTCCACCAGCTCTTCCGCGCGGTAGAACTGCTCGGCGTCCGGGCGGGTACAGAGGCCCACCTCTTCCCCGATGTAGAGCATGGGGGCCTCATCGCGGGTTCCCTCCCCAATGACAATTCGACCACGCATGGGGATCTGATTTAATTTCTCCCGCATAGCCTCCACCGCTGCCTGGTCAGCGGCCTTGTTGTCCCCCTTGCCCATCCAGCGGGCGGCGGCAATGGCAGCCTGTTCCACTACTTCAATGATCTCGAGCCCCAACTTCTTGTCCACGGTATGCCCCCCTTGGTCTTTCGGAACGATGAAGGCCAACTTCAGCAGACTCTCCCCCAGTTTACCAGGGTAGGCTTCTTCTCGAGACCCGCTTCCCTAAGCTGAGGAAAGAAATTGCCAAAAGCCAAGCGCAAAGAGCGATCCCCGTCCCAAGTGTTGGCTATTGTCGGCCGGGGATCAAGGATGATAGCCTGTTTTAAAGGCAATAAGTTTTTCTTAAGGGAATTAAAAAAAGCAATGAAAAGATACATTTTTGTCAACCGCTCTGAGCAGGTTCAAGTCATCCGGACCATCCCTGGCCACTGGGAGCGCACCCTCTTCCCCGGCCAGTATGCCATTTTCGAGGCAGAACCCGACGACTACCTAGAAGTTTACAGCTGCTGCTGGGCCACCACCATCTTGGAAGAGCGCCGCCCCTGTCGCTGCTTGCTGGATTCTTCGCTTCCTGAAGCCGAAGCCCACCCCTACCTGCCCCCTCGGAATACTCTGGCAGATGCTGTGTGAAGGGGTTGCTTTAGCTTGCCCGACCGGTAAGACAAACTCATTATGAGTATGGTATCTTAGCTTTAGTTTACATTTGCACCTTACCGGAAGGAGGGTCAACCTATGTCTCAGCAAGGATGTCTGCGGGTGGGCCAGCCCGCTCCTGATTTTTCGGCCACTGCCGTCTACGACATGGAATTTAAGACGATAAGGCTCTCCGACTACAGGGGCAAGAAATACGTGGTGCTGTTTTTCTACCCCTTAGACTTCACCTTCGTCTGCCCAACCGAGATCACGGCTTTTAGCGATCGCTACGACGAGTTTGCCAAGCTGGACACAGAGATCCTCGGCGTCTCGGTGGATAGCGAGTACTCTCACCTGGCCTGGATCCAAACTGAGCGCAAAGCTGGCGGGGTGGGCGAGCTAAGGTATCCGCTGGTCTCCGACCTGAAAAAAGAAATCAGCGCCGCCTACAATGTTCTGGACCCTGCCACAGGAGTGGCGCTGCGTGGCCTGTTTATCATCGACAAGGAAGGGATCATCCAGCACGCTACCATCAACAACTTGGCTTTTGGCCGCAGTGTGGATGAAACCCTGCGCACCCTGCAGGCTATTCAGTATGTCCAGTCTCACCCCGATGAAGTTTGCCCGGCCAACTGGCAGCCTGGTCAGAGAACCCTGAAGCCCGACCCAGTCAAATCCAAGGAGTTCTTTGCGGCGATTGCCAAGTAAACACCTCCCCAACCCGCCTCAGGGACTCGGGGGATGCAGCTCCGGCGCTGGGTAAGCCGGAGCTTTTTTGCCCCACGTAGGCAGGGGAAACGGCTAGCTGCTCCAAAACCCGCTGGGATAGAAATCCCCTGCCCAGCTCAGGGGATGGGAGGGGACAAAGGTTGCTGGAATTAGTCCCAGGGTTTGCCGTTGGTGAACTTGTAGGTAACTGGCTCGCGGTTTTTGCCGATACTGTGATCCACCTTGCCAATGGGCTGGCGCCCCTCGTTGACTTTTTCGGGGAAGACGCCATCTTTGGGATGCACCAGCTCCGGCTCTCCCCCGGCCGGAATGCGGAAGATCTGGTAGTCGTTGATTTTGTATTCAGAGCGCAGCTGGGCCCCCAGCGCTAGGCACTGCTCCTTGCGGGCAAAGGTGAGATAGTTTTTGCCCTCCACCATCTCAGCTGCCCCGCCGGTGGGCATTTCAAACACTTGCCCTGGCTTGCCGGTCCAGGTGATTACGTATTTTTCTTCCGTTTCGGCTGCGCTTAACAGCCCTCCAGTAGATCCCCCAAACAGGGGCAGCTTGGCTCCTTGCCGGGGATCGCCTTGCATCACAGCCATAGCCTCCCTTCTTGTTGTGGTTGGTGGTGTTTAGGCCGCGCTTGCAGTTGATGACGCGCAGCACTTTGAATCTACCATTGACTTAATCTTTGACCTTAGAACTGGCTAGGAACTGTAATTTTTCGTAGCAGAGCCAGTTCCACTGGGGAGAGCTCCCACTGCACCTGCTAAGCCAGCCGGGAGGCAGACTGGAGAGCCCCCCGGTCTAACTCCCCTGGGCCAACTCCAGAAAAGCTCCCATGCGGCGAAACTTTTGGTAGCGCTCTTCCCGCAACTCCCGCCCGCTGAGCCTGGAAAGTTCCCTGAGATGCCTTAGAAGAGCCTCTTTGAGGGTTTGAGCAGCCTCCAGAGGGGCACGGTGGGCGCCGCCAACCGGCTCTGGCAGGATCTCATCAATGACTTCCAGTTGCAACAGATCCTGGGCAGTGATGCGCAGGGCGGCTGCCGCCTGGGGGGCTTTTTTGGCATCTTTCCAAAGGATGGCGGCACAGCCCTCCGGCGAGATCACCGAATAGACCGCATGTTCAAACATCAAGACGCGGTTGCCCACTCCAATGGCCAAAGCCCCCCCGGATCCCCCTTCGCCAATCACAGTGCAGATGATGGGGATCTCCAGCCGAAACAGAGTCTGCAGGTTGGTGGCAATGGCCTCCCCCTGACCCTCAGCCTCTGCCTTAACCCCTGGGTAGGCCCCCGGCGTGTCGATGAAGGTCAACAGCGGCAGGCCAAAGCGGTGGGCATGTTCCATCAGCCGCAGGGCCTTGCGGTAGCCAGCAGGATTGGGCATGCCGAAGTTGCGGTGGATGTTGTCTTTGGTGTCGCGGCCCTTTTGGTGGCCGAGGATCATCACCGGCTGATCCCCCAGCTTGGCTAGGCCCCCGACAATGGCCGGATCGTCTTGGCCGTGGCGATCCCCGTGCAGCTCAAACCAGTCGTCGCAGATGGTCTGCACATAGTCCAAGGTGGTGGGACGGCGGGGATGTCGAGCTACCTGCAGCCGTTCCACCGGCGTCAGATGGCTGAAAATCTCGCGGCGCAGCTCCTCAGCTTTGGCCTCCAACTGGCGAATCTGCTCGGAGGCGTCGATGTCGTTTTCTTCGGCCAAGGCCCGAATTTCCTGGATACGCTGTTCTAGAGCAGCAACAGGCTGCTCAAACTCCAGCAGCAGGCGGTCAGTGGGTTTGGTCATAGTCATTTGCGTCAGGAGCAAGGTGCGGCGGCTACTACAGCTTGCCCCGGCTTCCAGAGCCAGAACTTGTTTGGCGGCGCGTAGCGCTATCTTCTCACATCCAAACTCTTTAAGCTAGAGATGGCATTCTTCTAGCTCTCTTC
>NZ_JANSIV010000028.1:3586-8401 GCF_047502705.1 Synechococcus sp. H70.1 | reverse complement strand
TCTTCCTCCTCTGCCCCCCTTCCGCTGCGCTGGGCGGTGGGGGGAGCCGTCGTCCCGGCCAGCGCAGGGGTTGCCTTCTGGCACTCCATTCCGCCTGAGGGCCAGATCCGCGTCCATACGCAAAGGCTCCTGCAAGCTATCGAAGGGCGGGACTGGGCCCAGGTGGAGAACTTGGTGGCTGAGAGCTACCGCGATGGTTGGGGCTTGGATAAACAGCAGGCCCTGGCCTACAGCCGTGAGATCTTCAGCCAATTTTGGCATCTGCGTCTCCAGCCCCAAGCAATCCAGGTGCAGCCTGAACCAAGGGTCCCCATCCTCAGGGCCAGGCCACCTTCTGATTTGTGATCGAGGAAGCGGGCGGCCCCCTGGCCAACTGGACGCGGGAGCAGCCCTTCCTGTTGCACTGGCGGCGGCATCCCTATCGCTGGGAGCTGACGCGGCTGGAAAACCCAGCCTTGGATCTGCCCCCTCCTTTCCCTCAAAAGCAGCCAGGCCCCCTCGCAGGACCTGCTACTGCCCAAAAGCCAGGGCTAGGGCAGGGAGTTCCTTATAGGCGGAAGGTAGCAGCCACCCAGCTAGGGGAGCAAAGAGCCAGGGGGATCCTTCCTGGGGGTTTTTGATTTTGAATTAGGAAAGGATCCCTTGTTCTGGCAGGTTTTTTCCTATGACACCTGTTGCAAGAGATGGGGGGCCAATCGGTGGCCGCGGAGACCGGTCTTTGCCAACTCGGCTGCCCCTACTGCTGGCACCGGCAGGGGATTGGGAGTGTGCCAAGGCGGCTGTGGAAAACGGCGCCGATGCCATCTATTTTGGACTGGAACGGTTCAACGCCCGCCTGCGCGCCCGTAACTTCACGGAGGCGGATTTACCGGAGCTGATGGCCTGGCTGCACCAGCGCGGGGTACGGGGCTATGTAACCTTGAATACTTTGGTCTTCCCAGAGGAGCTGGAGGAGGCGGAACGGTACATCCGCGCCATGACGGCAGCAGGGGTAGACGCCGTCATTGTGCAGGATGTTGGCATTGCGCGGCTGGTTCGGCATCTTTCTCCTGATCTCCCCCTCCACGCCTCGACGCAGATGACCATTACCAGTGGGGTGGGAGCTGAGTTTGCCGCCGAGCTGGGCTGTGAGGTGGTGGTGCTGGCGCGGGAGTGTTCCCTCAAGGAAATAGCCAAGATCCGCGCTCATCTGGAGGAGAAGGGATCCCCCATTGCTTTGGAGGTCTTCGTGCATGGGTCTTTGTGCGTGGCCTATTCGGGGCAATGTCTAACCAGCGAGGCCCTGGGGAGACGCTCGGCCAACCGCGGGGAGTGTGCCCAGGCTTGCCGCCTGCCCTATGAGTTGGTAGTGGACGGGATCCGGCGTGATCTCGGGGAGAAGCGGTATCTGCTTAGCCCCCAGGATCTGGCGGGGTTGGAGGTGCTGCCGGAGCTGGTCAAGCTAGGGATCCACTGCCTGAAAATTGAGGGCCGCCTGAAATCGCCGGAATATGTAGCCAATGTAACGCGCATCTATCGGCGGGCCTTAGACGCCTTGGGGGCAGGGCAGGCGTGGCAGCCCTCAGCTCAGGAGTGGTATGAGCTGGAGATGAGCTTTTCCCGCGGGCTGTATACCGGCTGGCTGCGGGGTATTAACAACCAAGAGCTGGTGCATGCCCGTTTTGGCAAAAAGCGGGGAGTTTATCTAGGACAGGTGGTGAGGATCCAAGGGGAGCAGGTGGGGGTGCGCCTAGAGGCCCCCCTCAAGGTAGGGGATGGTGTGGTGTTTGACCAGGGGGAGCCGGAGCTGCCGGAGCAGGGGGGGCGAGTCTACCGTGTGCAAGAGCAGCAGGGGTTGGCCTGGCTTAGCTTTGCTCCGGGGGCAATTGACTGCAAACGCCTACGGGTGGGGGATCGCCTCTGGAAAACCAGTGACCCAGAGCTGGAGAAACGCCTGCGCCAGAGCTACGCCGGGGATCAGCCCCGCTTCCGACGCCCCGTTCACCTGGAAGTCCACGGCCAGGCCGGCCTGCCCCTGACGCTGATTTTGCGCGACGAAGAGGGCCACGTGGTGCAGGTGGACTCCCCCGTGCCCTTGCAGCCTGCCTATCGGCAGCCCCTCACCGACGAGAAGCTGCAGCAGCAACTGGGCCGGCTGGGGGGCACGCCCTTTCGCCTGGGATCCCTGCACAATGCCCTGAAGGGGAAAGTGATGCTGCCGGTGAGCGTCCTCAACCAAATGCGGCGCCAAGCCGTGGAGCAGCTGCAGGCGCTGCGAGCTCGACCCCGCCGCTGGCACCTGAACCCTAACGCCCGCTGGCAGGACCTGCTGCCCCCCCCAGAGCAAGCCGAGCCGGGATCGCCCCAGCTTGTGGTGCTGGTGCGGGAGCCGGAGCAGTTGCTGGCAGTGATTGCCTGCGGCATCCGCCAGATCTACCTAGAGTTGGAGGATCCCCGCCGCTACCGGGAAGTTATCCGCGCTACCAAAGCTGCCCACCCCGAGGTGGAGCTGTGGGTGGCCCCGCCCCGCATTACCAAGCCGGGAGAAAGCTGGATCCTCAAACAGGTGTTGGCAGCAGGAGCCGATGGCTATCTGGTGCGCAACTACGACCACCTGCGCTTTTTTGCCAACCAGCGCTGCATCGGCGATTTTTCCTTGAACGTGGCTAACCCCATCACCGCCCACTATTTCAAAAGCCGCTACCCCTTGGAGCGCCTGACGGCCTCCTATGACCTCAACCACGAGCAACTGGGATCCCTGCTGCAAGCTGGCCCCGCCCACTGGTACGAGGTTACCATCCACCAGCACATGCCCCTGTTTCACATGGAGCACTGCGTCTTCTGCGCCTTTTTGTCGAGCGGCACGGATTACACCAATTGTGGCCGCCCCTGCGAAAAACACGAGGTAAAGCTAAGGGACAGGGCTAATGTTGAGCACATTTTGAAAGCTGACGCTGGCTGCCGCAACACCCTCTACAATGGCAAAGCCCAAACTGGGGCCGAATATGTGCAAAAACTGCTGGATCTGGGGCTGCGCTATCTGCGCATCGAGTTCCTCCAGGAGTCTCCTGCGGAGATCCAACAAACTCTGCGTTGTTACCAGCAACTCCTTCAGGGCCAGATGAGTGGCTCTCAACTGTGGCGCCAGCTGAAGCTCCACAGCCAGCTAGGGGTAACACGCGGTTCTCTGGAAAGTTGACAAGGGACGGCGCGGCCAAGCGCAACCCAAAAAGTGACGGGATCCCGGCCCATGCTCTTTTCGCCGCCGCAGATGCTCCCCCCCGCCCTCTACCCCCTCCTGCACCGGAGCCTGAAGACTCTTTTCCCGGAGGCTCTCTGGGAGCTGCCCCCGCATCCTAAGAAGCAGCAGGTGGCCCTTACCTTTGACGACGGCCCCCACCCGCAGCACACGCCAGCTCTGTTGCAGGTTTTACAGGAGTTTCAGGTGCCGGCCACCTTCTTTGTGTTGGGGGAACGGGTGCAGCGCTGGCCTCACCTGGTGCGGCAAATTCGCCAACAGGGTCATGGCATTGGTCTGCACGGCTGGCAGCACCGCTCCTTTACCCAGCTCAGCCGCAGCGAATTGCATAGCAGCTTGCGGCGCAGCCAAGCCGCCCTGGTGGCTGCCTGCGGTGGGATCCCAGAAGAATATCGGGCTGTGCGCCCCCCTAACGGCCTGTTTTGGCCGCAGACACTGGTGGAGCTGCATCGCTGGGGATTTTTTCCAGTGATGTGGACCGTGGTGCCCGAAGATTGGCTAGAGCCGCCGGTTGCAGTGGTGGTGGAGCGAGTGCTGGCCCAAGTGCGGCCTGGCTCTCTGATTGTGCTCCACGACGGCGTCCAGGGGGGATCCCAGGTGGCCGAGGTCGTGTGCTGCTTAATTCCAGCTCTGCGGGAGCGAGGGTTAGACTTTGTCCGTCTGCCCTACACCGGTATCTTCCCAGTTCCAGAAGAAATTGAATAAAGTGAAGTCAGCTATTGGCAAGGGGCAAGCTATGGGCGTGCGCAAGCTTATCTACGGCATTTTTGGTCAGCGGGCCGGTAGCCTCATCGTCGGCACGTGGAACTGGCTGTGGGGGCTCCCAGTGGAAAAAGGCGGTGCAGAGGCAGTGGCGGTGGCCGAAGAATCGCTGCGAACCATGCAGGAGACCGTGCAGCGGCTTACTGAAGCCGTCGCCACCCAGGTAGCTGCCTACCAGCGGGCCGAGCAAAAGTACATGCAAAAGGTGCGGGAGTACCAAGCGCTGGAGAACAAGGCTCGCCTGGCCATGCAGCGGGGAGATCAGGAGGCCGCTCGCCTAGCTATGGCCCAAGCCCTGCGCATTGAGGCGGCTCTTGGCCCGCTCAAAGAACAAGTGGAAACTGCTGAGCGCTATGTCAAGGCTGCCAAGGAAAAGCTGGCCCGAGAAAAAGAGCGGCTGGCTATCTACAAGAGCGAGCTGAGCAACCTCAAGGACATCTACGAGGTGAACAAAGCTATTGAGCAGATGAGCCGCGTTAACAACGCCTACAGCATCGACTCGGCTAAGTCCCAATTTGAGGCGGCCAAAAACGCCATCCAAGCACGCCAGCTCAAGGCTCAAGCCCTCAGCGAGCTCTCCGAGGATCGCAGCGAGCAACTTGCCGCCCAACTTGACGAAATGGCCCTCGAGGACGAGATCTCCCGCCGCCTAGCCCTGCTCACTGGCCAAGGGAGCAGCTCCGCCAATCTCCCCTTGCCGGATTTGGACTTTGAAAAGCAGCCTTGATCCCCTGCCTAGATGCAGTCTGTCTCCCGTTGAAGAAAGACTGAGGTTACGTGGCATTGCCTACTCGTGGGTAAAATCGGCCTCTACC
>NZ_JANSIV010000028.1:0-3486 GCF_047502705.1 Synechococcus sp. H70.1 | reverse complement strand
AGAAAGACTGAGGTTACGTGGCATTGCCTACTCGTGGGTAAAATCGGCCTCTACCACCTGGCCCGTATCGGAACCGGTGGCCACTGCTTGCACGGGTGCTGCCTGGGGCACCTGGACAATTTGAGGGGTAAAGACAAATAGGTTGTACACCGTGTTGCGGCGGATATTGTCCAGCATCTCGAGGAAGAGTTCGTAGCCCTCGTTCTTGTATTCGATGAGGGGATCCCGTTGGCCATAGCCGCGCAGGCCCACCGCTTCCCGCAGGGCCTCCATCTGCTGCAGGTGCTCCCGCCAGAGGGTATCCACCTGCTGCAGCAGGAAGAAGCGCTCCGCCTTCCGCATCAGGCCTGGCTCAAACGTATCCAAGAAAGCCTCCTTGGCCTCGTAGGCCAGCTCCGCCTGTTTAATCAGGTAGTCGAGAATTTCCTGGTAGGAGAGATCTCGTAAGTCCTCGACCTTGAGGTTTTCCTTGAGCAGGGGGATGAACTCCTGCATCTTGGCGGTTAGCTTGTCAATTTCCCACTCTTCTGGGGGCAGCTCAGGGTTGACGTGGGCCTGCACGATCTCCTCAACGGTCTTGCGCACGTAGTCGAGGATCTTGGTTTTGAGGTTCTCCCCTTCCAGGATGCGTCGCCGCTCCGAGTAGATAGCCCGCCGCTGGTTGTTGAGAACCTCGTCATACTCGAATACCTGTTTGCGCAGGTCAAAGTAGTACACTTCCACCTTGCGCTGGGCATTCTCCAAGCTCTTCGACAGGAGGGGGTGCTCAATGGGCATGTCTTCATCTACCCGGAACAGGTCCATGAGCTTGGCCACCCGCTCGCCGCCGAAGATCTTGAGCAGGTTGTCCTCCAGGCTGAGGAAAAAGCGCGAGGAGCCGGGGTCTCCTTGCCGTCCAGCGCGGCCCCGCAGCTGGTTGTCAATCCGTCGGGATTCGTGGCGCTCCGTACCAATGACATGCAAGCCCCCCAGCCGCACCACCTCCTCGTGCTCGGCCTCCGTGACCTTTTCGTACTCGGCCTTGATGCTGTTGTAGACCTCCCGCAGTTGCAAAATCAGTGGATCCTGCACGGGTGCCTTCTCCGAGGCCACTGCGATGAGATCTTCCACCACCAGCTCCGGCAGGCGGTTTAAGCCGTACTTGGCCACTGCAGCCGCCACCACCTCGTCCAGGGCCTGGCTAGTGCGGGGTGACAGCTCACAGGGGTAAAAGTTGGGAGAGACCACCGTCCAGGATTTTTTCGGCTTGGGTGAGGCTGAGCCAAACCCCTGACCGCCGCCGCGGCTCACTAGGGGGACAGATCCCAGGGGGTCGTCGGGATCCAGCTGCGCCAGTTTGGGCATTAGCCGTTCCCGTAGCTTGAGGCGGGCCATGTATTCCGCGTTGCCACCCAGGATGATGTCCGTGCCTCGCCCAGCCATGTTGGTAGCAATGGTTACAGCACCTTTGCGCCCCGCCTGGGCAATGATCTCCGCCTCCCGCTCCACGTTCTCCGGCTTGGCGTTGAGGAGGTTGTGGGGGATCCCCCTTTCCTTAAGCATGGCTGAGAGGCGTTCGGATTTTTCCACGCTGGTGGTTCCCACCAAAACAGGGCGCCCCTGGGCGTGCATGTAGGCAATTTCCTCAACCACCGCCTTCCACTTAGCGTTTTCGGTTTTGTACACCAGGTCAGGGGCATCTATGCGGCGAATGGGTCGGTTAGTGGGGATAACAGTAACTTCGAGGTTGTAGGTTTTGACAAACTCCGCCTCCTCCGTGCGAGCAGTGCCCGTCATGCCGGCAAGCTTGGGATAGAGGCGGAAGAGGTTTTGGTAGGTGATGGTGGCCAGAGTTTGGCTCTCGCTTTGAATGGGCACCCCCTCTTTGGCTTCAATGGCCTGGTGCAGTCCATCTGACCAGCGGCGGCCGGGGAGCACCCGTCCTGTGAACTCGTCCACAATCACTACCTCTTGGTTGCGGACGATGTAGTGGACATCTCGGATAAAGAGCTCCTTGGCCTTCACAGCGTTAAAGATAAAGTGCGCCCAGGGATCCTTGGGATCAAACAGATCGGAGACCCCCAGTAAGCGCTCAGCAGCTTCAAAACCTTCGTCGGTGAGGATGATATTGCGGGCTTTTTCATCCACCTCGTAGTGCTCGTCCCGGATCAACTCCCGCGCCACCTGGGCCGCCTTGAGGTACTTTTCGGAGGGACGGGCCATCTGGCCAGAGATAATCAAGGGGGTGCGCGCCTCGTCGATGAGGATGGAGTCCACCTCGTCGATGATGCAGTAGTTAAAGGGCCGCTGCATCACCTCTCTGATGTCGGTGGCCATGTTGTCCCGCAGGTAGTCAAAGCCCAACTCGCTGTTGGTGCAGTAGGTAATGTCGCAGTGGTAGCTGCGCCGCTTCTCGGCGGTGGACATGCCCTCTTGCACCAGGCCAACCGTCAGGCCCAGGAAGCGGTGCACCTGGCCCATCCACTCCGAATCCCGCCGGGCCAAATAGCCGTTGACAGTTACGATGTGAACCCCCTTCCCGGTTAAGCCGTTTAGGTAGGCAGGTAGGGTGGCAACTAGGGTTTTTCCCTCCCCCGTTTTCATCTCGGCAATTTGGCCCTCATGCAGCACCATGCCGCCAATGAGCTGTACGTCGTAGTGGCGCAAGTTGAGAACCCGCTTGGCCGCCTCCCGCACCACCGCAAACGCCTCGGGCAGGAGCTCGTCGAGGGACTCTCCTCTGTCTAGGCGCTGGCGAAACTCGGTGGTCTTGGCCCTCAGCTCTGCATCGGAAAGGGAGGCAATCTCAATCTCCAGCGAGTTGATTAGCTTGACAGTAGGCAGGTACTTGCGGATCTTGCGTTCGTTGGGATCCCCGAAGAGTTTCTGGAGGGCTTGGAGCATGGGCGAGCCTAGGCCAATAGAACGGGTATAGCGCAATTTTATCATTCCCCTTCCATTGACTTGGGCGGCTAGAACTCTGGCAGGAGGGAGGTGCTTGCGGCCAAGGGCAAAAAGATGTCAGGCTAGGGAAGCGAAGGGATCCTACGGCCTATGAATTTTTTGGGCATTGGGCTGCCAGAAATGCTGGTTATCTTTGCAGTGGCCCTCTTGGTGTTTGGGCCGCGCAAGCTGCCAGAGGTGGGTCGTGCCCTAGCTAAAACCTTGCGCAGCCTACAGGATGCTGCTAGAGAGTTTGAGGCGCAGTTAACTCAGGAAGCCCAGGAGCTGGAAAAAGCTGCCCGCGCCTCTGCTTCCCAGACAGCAGCTGCAGCTTCACCCAAAACCAACCCCGTCGCCACCGCCGAGGCAGCTGCAAAACCGGTAGCTGCGGCAGAGCCTGGGGCCGCTGCAGACAACAACCCGCCGACCGCAGATGCTGCCTAGCTTCCTCGCTTCGGCCTGGAGATCCCCTGCCTTTTTGGACAGGGGCGGCCATACTTCGTTCCAGGGATTGAGGCTGCTGTCCCGCTTGCTCTTGTTCAAATCCTAGGGTAAAAGGGCTGA
>NZ_JANSIV010000027.1:0-1548 GCF_047502705.1 Synechococcus sp. H70.1 | reverse complement strand
CTTTGAGGTTGGGCCAACCCAAAACCTCCGCACACTGGCGGGGGGTTTTCTGGTGCAGGAGGCCGACTTGCCCCAGGAAGCCGACCGCCGGCAGTCCTGGCGGGTGGTGAGCGAGCGCCAGCCGACACCGGAAGAGTGGGCGGATCTGGAGTTTGCCTGGATAGTCTGCAAACACGTCAAATCCAACGCCATCGTCGTTGCCCGGCAGGGGCAGACCCTCGGCATTGGCGCAGGCCAGATGAACCGGGTGGGCGCTGTCGAGATTGCCCTTCGCCAGGCTGGCTCGCAGGCAGCAGGAGCAGTTTTGGCCAGCGACGGCTTTTTCCCCTTTGCCGACAGTGTGGAGGCGGCAGCCCGTGCTGGGATCCGCGCCATCATCCAGCCGGGAGGCAGTCTCCGCGATGCCGATTCCATTGCTGCTGCCAATGCTGCCGGCATGGCCATGGTCTGCACTGGCATCCGTCACTTTTTGCACTAGGGCAGACCCCAAGCTCTGGCCCGCTCCGCCAGCCAGCCCTCGGCGCGCAGGTTTTCCAGCTCGCGGCGCACCCGCAGCCGCAATTCAGCATGCTCCAGCCCCTTGGGCAGGGCAATGCCCAGCCCCACCGCCGCCAACGGGGATCCCAAAAACTGAAACTGGGGGTGCTCCGCCAGCCACCCCGCCAGCACCGAGCGATCCGCTGCCCAGACCTGTACCGCTCCTTTTAGGAGCAACTCCGCCCCTTCCCGGTAGGAATCCACCGCCACCAACTCAACCCCTGGGAGGTAGCGCTGGAGGTAAGCAATAGCAGCCGATCCGCGCAGGACGGCAATCCGCGCGCCGCCCACATCCGACCAGCTCGTCCAGTTTTGGGAACGGGCCACAACCAAGCTGGAGCCATCCAGGTAGTAGGCCGAGGTCAACTCCACCTGGCGCGCCCGATCCGGCGTGATGCCAATTTGGGCAATGGCCAGATCCACCCTCCCAGTGGCCACTGCCTGCAGCCGCTCCCCATTGCTCACCGGCACCAGCTCCACCGCCGCCGGGGATCCCAGCAGCCGGGACCCCAGCTCGCGGGCTAGGTCAATCTCAAACCCCTGCAGCTTGCCTTCGGCATCGCGAAACCCCAAGGGCCGGAGGTTGTCTTTGACCGCCACTCGCAACTGCCCCGACCGAACAATCTCCAGCCAGGGGCGGGCAGCAGCAGGAATCCCCATCCCCCCGCCAGCTAAAGCTAGGCTGGCCGCCAAGCAAACCTTCCCGACCGCCGTGGCCAACGGAGACCGCGCTTCCATTAGGAGGCGCGAGCCTGGCGGGCTGCCTCCACCACTTGGGTAAAGGCTTCGGGATCCAGGAAAGCCAGGCGGGCCAACATTTTACGGTTGAGCTGGATATTGGCTTTCTTGAGGCCGTCGATGAACTCACTGTAGCGCAGGCCCTGGGCACGGGTGGCGGCGTTGATGCGGGCAATCCAGAGGCGGCGAAAATCCCGCTTCTTGCGGCGGCGATCCCGGTAGGCGCTGCGCAGCGCCTTCATCACCTGCTGGTTGGCAGTGCGAAACAGCTTG
>NZ_JANSIV010000026.1:0-1559 GCF_047502705.1 Synechococcus sp. H70.1 | reverse complement strand
CGCTCGGGGTTGGCCGGAGCGTACGCGGCTCCGTTGGGGTTGGCGTGGGTGTCCGCGTCGGCGTTGGGGTTGGCGTGGGTGTCCGCGTCGGCGTGGGTGTGGGCGTCGACGTGGGCGTCGACGTGGGCGTCGGCGTCGGGTTGAAGCAGAGACGCTGACGCTCAAGATCCGGTGGAGTTCCGCTCGGCAGGCAAGGTTTGTTCTCCGGCGGCAGCGGCTTCAGGTAGCGCAGGTCATAGTTTTCCTGATCGCTGCCATCGCGGGTAGCAAAGCGCAATCGCGCAGTGCCGGTATTTTCATAGGTCTGGATCTCTACCAGGTAGGGAGAGTCCTGGGATGGATCCGCGCAGTCCAGCTCCAGGCGCAGGGTGACCTGCTTGCCGCCGCCATCTGACCAGGCTTCGGCACCTGCCGCGTCCGTCCCTAGCCTAAGGTCAGTGCCTTTCTCAACGCTGTATTTGAAGATGGGTGGCTCCGCGGGGTTGGGAGGGTTGTAGTTGAGGTTGCGCCGGATGATCAACCGCACGCCATCATCACCATCGAGGATGTGGTAGCTCTGCAGGCCCGGCCAGCGGGGATAGAGCTCCCCTACCCAGCGGACGACGAAGAAATCGTTGCCGTTGTTGTTGCCACTGCCAGATACACCGCTTCTGCGCCGCCAGCAGGAGCGTAGGAAGTTGAACTGGTTGGGGTTGAATCGGAGCTCGCTAGTTCCCTGTCCGTTGGGGAGCAGCCTATTGAGGTCGTATCCAATGCGAGGGCTGCCGACAGGCACATAGGAATAGCCGATGTCATCCGCATCGATGGGCGCGTTCGGCAAGTTGTTGTTGCCGTCTAGCTCTCCGCAACTGGGCATCCAGAACCAGTCGCCGCGATCCCGGCGATCCGGACTAGGATCAGGTGGGATGAAAGGTGGCCGAGGCTCCTGAAGAAGATCCTGCCAACGATTCGGCGGCACGAGAATTGGCACCGACAGGCGGCAAAGGGGCTGCAGAATGTCATACAAATCGCCGCTGCAAGTGGAATTGCTGTACAGCCCTCGCTTGAAGGGAGAGTTGGAATTCAGCGACGTGCTGCTGCCGAACTGGTACTGGAAGCCACCCCACGAGGGGAAACCAGAACCGCTGCGGGCAAAGCTGCTTGGATTGACGGTGCCATTGTCGTTACTGATAGCGTCGCGCACGCAGGCCCAGTGTTCCCTGCTGTCGGTGCTATTTACATTGCAGCGGGGCGCACTGCTGGTGTAGCCGTTGTTGTATTGACCGATGGCATCCGGCACCCCCTGGGCCGGGAACACTGGATCCGGCCAGCGCACCGCCCGCAGGTAGGGCAGGTTTTTATTTTGAGCATTCGAGAGCAAAGGGCCTACAGCGCCAGTGCTGGCAAACCCCGTATTGGGGTCGTACTGGTTCCGCGGGTTGGTGATCCAGCCGTTGTAGTACTCGGCCAGCAGGCCGCCACCTATCGGCTTACCGTCTTTCGAGGGAACTGGGCAAGGTTGGAGGGGAGCCACCATCACCCAGCGGGAGGTATCCAGCACCGGGTTGCCCAAGGCGGAG
>NZ_JANSIV010000025.1:0-1579 GCF_047502705.1 Synechococcus sp. H70.1 | reverse complement strand
CTCTGGGCGGAGTAACAAGGACAGAAAGGCTCAGGACTGTTGGAGAATGGCCACGGTCTGGATCAGAGCCTCTGGAAACACTTCTCGCTCCGGCTGACCTTGCTTGAGCTGATATTCCAGTTGTAGAAGTTGCTGCATCACCTTCAGCAGTGCTGAGCTTTTTAGGGATCCCACCTCTTTTTGTAAGAAATAAACCCGGTTGGGGTTGGCAATCTCTGCTTTTTGGGCAATGACCTTGGGATCCCGTTCCCCCTCTTCCAGCAATAGCTTTACCCACAGCCAGGTGCGGAATTGGCCCACCAACACTGCCAGGATCTTAAGGGCCGGCTCGTTGTGATCCAGCAGATGGTTCAGGATCTGCAGGGAGCGATCCAAGTTGCCCTGGCGCAGGGAGGCGGCCAGTTGCAAGCTGTTGTAGGCGCTGGCAGGAACCAGGGCCTCGATTTGCTCAGGGGAGATGGGATCCCGCTGGCCTGCCGTAAAGAGGGCCAGCTTTTCCAGTTCCATAGCCAAACGGCGGGAATCGTTGCCCACGGCTTCCGCCAACTTCTGCGCTGCCTCTGGGCTGAGCTTGAGATCCCGCTGTCGGGCCTCGCGGTGTACCTGCTTAAGAATGCCCTCTTCGTCCCAGGGGGGCAGTTGGGAAAACTCGCGGACAATGGCCCTTTGCTTGAGGAGTTTGGTGGATTTGAGACGTTCATCCGGCTTGCTGCTGGTGGTCAAGACCAGATGGGTTGTGGGGGGTAAAGAGGCTAACGTTCGCTCCAGTTCTCTTACTAACTCTTCCGAACACTGCTGGGTGAGCGTTGTTTCCTCCAGCCAAACGAGGCGGGCATTGGATCCCAGAGGCGGCGTCATGGCCAGGTTCAGTCCGGCCAGGGTGGATTCCGGTGGCAGGCGATCGTAGTTAAAGGCGGCCCACTCAGGATCCAGCACCTGATCGCGCAGCTCTTGCACCGCCTGCAGGAGGCGATAGCTATCATCTCCCCAGTAAAGGTAGACGGGCATACTCCCCACGTCGCCTCAGCTTGGTCTCCAGCTTTTTTTCCGTAGTTTCTCTAGGCATTTACTTATGTTAATCAACTTGTCCAGGATCTTCCGAAGAAAGCCTGGCCGAGTTTCAGCTTTTTTTCTCTCTAAAAAGAGTGCCAGCTCTGCATGACTAGCTTGGCAAATTCTGTATTCCCACTGAAGAACTCTCGTCAATCTTCTCCTAAGCTGGGGTCAAAGCTGGAGCCAGAGGGAGGGCCGCAAGTAGATGGACACCATTGGCGAACTGGAGTTCAAAGTGCAGATTTTAGCGCGCTGCCTGGGATCCGCTTTGGGCTTGGGCCGGCCTACTCGTGTGCAAATTCATTATTGCAATTCCCCGCTTTTCAAAGCAGATCAGTCGGCAGCAGGAGTTCCCCCTTCCAGCTCTGAAGAGGTTAAGAGCTCCCAGCTCCAGCCGCTAGCCTCGGTTGCCTAAAGGGCACTTTGAGGTTGGTCGTGGCAGGGCTAGGAGCCAACTCTCGACCTAACGTGCTCCCGAAGCAGCTAGAGTCCGGAGGGATCCCGCCTGCCCTGACGTCCCTGCCCT
>NZ_JANSIV010000024.1:0-51293 GCF_047502705.1 Synechococcus sp. H70.1 | reverse complement strand
ACGGTGGGGAATTCCGCACCTTACGTTAAGCCCCACGGAACTGTCCAGACGCGTCCTTGACAGCGCCTTGACAAGAATCCCCCGCCTTGAGGGGGTGGGAGCGTCAACCTGGCCAATGGCGGCCATGGCCCTTACCCCCGGTCCCTCTCCCTCAGGGAGAGGGGAGTCAGAGCGGCGCGTTCGTGACGGCGTTGCCTAGCGCTGACGACGGACAGAAACCTTTCATTTTCCCGGTTGCTTGCTTGCAAGGATCCCAAAAGATGTCTAGAAGATGCGGCGGGAAGGGGATCCCCGCTCCAGCAGCTCCTTGGCTACTAGGGTCACCACTGCCAGCAAGGAGAGCACCACCGCTGCTGCATAGGCTGAGCCCGTGGCATAGCTGCGGTAGGCATCTTCCACAAACAGAGGTAGGGTTTGGGTGCGCCCAACGATGTTGCCCGAGACCACCGCCACAGCGCCAAACTCCCCCATGGCACGGGCATTGGTTAGGATGACGCCGTACAGAAGGCCCCAGCGGATGTTGGGCAGGGTGATGCGCCAAAAGATCTGCCAGGAATTCGCTCCCAGGGTTTTGGCGGCCTCTTCCTCTTCGGTGCCGGTCTCTTCCAAGACGGGCAGTACCTCCCGCACCACAAAAGGCAAGGTGATGAAAGCCGTGGCCAGCACAATGCCCGGAAAGGCAAAAAGGACCCGCAGGTTCCAGGATCCCAGCCAACCTTGACGGCCAAAGATTAGCACCAGCATCAGGCCGGCCACTACCGGCGAAATGGAAAAGGGCAGGTCAATAAGGCTAAGCAGCAAGGCCCGTCCTGGAAAGCGGCGGCGGGCCAAGGCTAGGGCGGCGCAGAGGCCAAAAAGAGTATTGAGCGGCACAACAACCAGGGCAGTCAGCAAAGTCAAGCGGGCCGCACTGAGAAACTCTCGCTCCCCTAGGTGCTGAAAAAAAGTGGGGATCCCTTCCCGAAAGGCCTGGTAGAAAACATTCACCAGCGGGATCCCGATGAGCAGACCTACGTAGAGCAAGACGATCCCAATCAGCAGGCCAGCTAGCCAAGGGCTGGCGGGTGGTGCAACTTCCCTAGGTTTCATGGCGACTTGCCCAGCCTTGCAGAAGGTTAATCACCGCCAGCAATAGGAAGGAGATCACCAACATCACTGTTCCAATCACGGTGGCGCCGGCGTAATCGTACTGTTCCAGTCTTTGGATGACCAGCACCGCCGCAATCAAGTCCTGGAAAGGGATGCTGGCGGCAATAATGACGATGGAGCCATACTCACCGACCGCGCGAGAAAACCCCAGCGCCACCCCTGTTAGGATAGAAGGTAGAATTTGCGGCAACACCACTCGGCGAAAGGTCTGCCAGCGGGAGGCGCCCAAGCTCCAGGCAGCTTCTTCCACCTCTGGTTCCAGTTCCTGGAGCACCGGCTGCACGGTCCGCACCACAAAGGGAAAAGAGATAAACAGCATTGCCACCCCCACCCCCAAGCGGGTAAAGGCAATGCGAATTCCCAAGGGAGCCAGCAGGGATCCTATCCAACCGTTGCTGCTGTAGACTGTGGCCAGGGTGAGACCGGCCACAGCCGTGGGCAGGGCAAAGGGCAGATCAATTAACCCCTCGAGGAGCTTTTTGCCGGGGAAGGCGTAGCGCACCAACACCCAGGCGGTTAGGGTGCCCATCACACCGTTCACGAGGGCTGCCAGCAAGGCAGTTACAAAAGTAACCTCATAGGCAGAGAGGGCTAGGGGATCGGTTGCAATCCGCCAAAACTCTGCCCAGCCCAGGGTGCTGGACCTGGTAATCAAGGCAGCCAGGGGCAAGACTAACATCAGGAAGAGATAGCCCAGGGTCAGCCCCCACGGCCAAGACAGTTGAGACAACGCTTGCAGCAAGGTTCCCTACGCTCCCACAGGCATGGCTGTCATTTCCGTTTTTTTGATGGGGAAGGCTTTGATTACCCTAGGGCGCACGTAAACCTGCTGCCCTATGTGCAGCGGCTGGCTGGCGTATTGCTCGCGGCTGAGGTGGGCCCAGAGGGAGCCGCCATCGCTGAGAATTAGCTCCGCCTGGATCTCCCGCCCTAGGTGAATGATCTCTTTGACCCAAGCCGAGACACCGCTGCTGGTGGGGTTGAGCTCGATTTGGACATCGTGGGGGCGCAGAAAAAGCCGATGCGGGCCGGCTTGGGCTTCAGGGAGTTGGCAGGACAATACAGAGCGAGGCGAGAGCTCGTTGACCGGGCCAATAAAGCTCATGACAAAGGGAGTGGCCGGATGATCATAGATCTCAGCCGGGGATCCCACCTGTTCCACCCGCCCCTGGTTCATGACCACAATTTGGTCGGCCACCTCCATGGCCTCCTCTTGGTCGTGGGTAACAAACACAGTGGTAACGTGCACCTCGTCGTGCAGGCGCCGCAGCCATTGGCGCAGCTCCTTACGCACCCTGGCATCCAGCGCCCCAAAGGGCTCATCCAAAAGCAACACCTGCGGCTCCACCGCCAGAGCACGGGCCAGGGCCACCCGCTGGCGCTGTCCTCCTGAAAGCTGTGAGGGGTAGCGATCTCCAAACCCTGACAGTTGCACCAGCTCCAGCAGCTCGTCCACCCGTGCCTGGATCTCAGCCCGTGGCAGCTTGCGGATCTCCAGGCCAAAGGCAATGTTCTGCCGCACCGTCATGTGCTTAAACAGGGCGTAGTGCTGGAAGACAAAGCCAACGTTGCGCTCCTGGACGCTGGCATGGGTGGCATCCCGCCCCGTGAGGAAGATCCGCCCTGTGTCCGGCTTTTCCAGGCCGGCAATGAGACGTAGCAGGGTAGATTTGCCAGAACCCGACGGCCCCAGCAAAGCCACCAGGGATCCCGTGGGAATGATGAGATCCGTAGGGTGGAGGGCCTGAAACTGGCCAAAACGCTTCGATACCCCTGCAATGGTGATGCCCATAGGTTCTGCCTAGCTAGTGGTTGGTCTAAGGAGTTGCTGGCTCGGTTGCCGGATGGTGCTGCAGCTAGGGGTAAGGGAGGTGAAATCTGCAGCTAATCTACGGTAAACCTGTCAACAAACCGTTGATACAGCTCCCAGGATACCTTGAATGGGGATGCAAAACAAGGGAGGCTCCCTACAGCCCGGCTTGGATGCGGTCAAACGCAGCCCCATCGGCAAAAAAGCGGTTTTGGATTGCTTCCCAGCCCCCCAGGTCGGCAACAGTTACCAGCCTCTCAATGGGAGGGTACCGCCAGGCAAACTCTTGCGCCACCGTCGGCTCCACCGGACGGAAACCCACCTCGGCAAAGGCCCGTTGCGCTTCTGGAGTAAACAGGTAGTTCACAAAGGCTTCGGCCACGCTGCGGGTTCCTTTGCGCTCCACCGTGGCATCCACCACGGCTACGGGGTTGTCGATGGAAATGTTGGGATCCGGCACCACGTAGGGCAAGGACTGGCCGCGCAGACCGGCCAGGATCACCTCCTGTTCGTAGGTGAGCAGGGCATCTCCCTGCCCTTTTTGGAAAAAGACATCCGTAGCCTCCCGCGAGTCCCGTGGCAGGACGCGGACATTTTTGTAGACCTGGGTGGTGAAGGCCAGGGCTTGGGGCTCCGGAACAGCACTCCAGAGGGCCAAAAAGTTCCAGCGGGCACCCCCTGAGGTTTTGGGGTTGGCGGTGATCACCTGCAGGCCGGGCCGGGCCAGGTCCAGCCAAGAGCGGATACCGTGGGGGTTGCCCTGCCGCGTTACAATCACCACGACCGAGCGGGTAACGATCCCTTGGTTGGGCGTGCGGCTTTCCCAGCCCGGTCGAATGAGACCGGCAGCCACAAGGCGCTCCACATCCAGGCCCAGGGCCAGAGCCACCACATCGGCATCCAGCCCGTCAATGACCGCCCGCGCTTGTGTGGCCGAGCCGGCGTAGCTGCTTTCTACACGCACCCGTTGGCCGGTCTGGGCCAGCCAGTGGGCCTCAAAGGCAGGGATGATCTGCCGGTAGGCGTCGCGGGTTACGGCAAAAGAAGCTAGGAGAATCCTCACTTCCCCCTGGGATCCCACCCCGCAGCCGCCCAGCCCTAGCAGAAGTCCTAGGAGGAGGGATCCCACCGCCAGCCACCGCCCCACTCTCCCCGACCAGGCCACCGCGACAGGTGAGGGGATCCCCCCTGTCCCTTCCCTCTTCACAGCCACCCCCATTCCGCTCTCCCCAAAAAGGTTGAACGGCAGGGATCCATTCTACGGTCAGCCGGTCGGCAGGCCGTCTTTAGGGCCAGGGATCCCTAGGCAGGGCAGGGGGTGGGAAGCGCCGCATCGGCAGCAAGATCCAGCGTGGCCCTGAGGAGGCCGGGATCCTCTGGAGAAGGGAGCAGCTGGAACCCCAAGCGCCTGCAGAGGCGGCGCATGCCCTCGTTTTCGCTGAGCACCTCGCCGGTGAGGCGCCGGATCCCTTCGCAGCGGGCCACCTGAATCAGGCGGGTCAGCAGCTCCGTGCCGATCCCTTGTCTTTGGTAAGGATCCGCCACCAGCAGGGCAAACTCGGCTTCTTCGGGAAGGCCGTGTTTTTTGGAGAGGCGGCTGATGCCGAGGAGGTGGGGCTCTGGGTCTTGCCGCTCGGCCACCAGAGCAATCTCCCGGTCGTAGTCGTTAAAGCAGATGCGAACCAAGCGCTCGTGGGCGATGCGGGCGCTGTATTTGATGGGGTGGAAGTAGCGCAGGTAGATGCTGTAGTCGGAGACGTGGCGGTGAAACTGGATCACCAGCAGCTCGTCTTCGGGACGGATGGGGCGGATGGTGATGCCCTCGCGGAAGGGCCAACTGTACTGGCTGGGGTAGGGGCGGATGGCCAACGGTACGGGGGGTTCCTGCTCCGAGCGCAAAATGACGCGGGCATCCAAAGCCAGCAGTTGCTCGCCCGAGGCCAGCAGGGGGTTGATGTCGATCTCTTGGATCTGCCGCTGTTCGGCCACCAGTTGGCTGAAGCGCACCAAAAGCTGTTCCAGCGCTTCCAGATTGACGGCTCGGCGCCCCCGCACCCCCTTGAGGGCCTTGTAGATGAGGGTATTCTCCATCAGGCGGCGCGCCAAGGTGGTGTTGAGGGGGGGAAGGCCAATGGCGCGATCCTGGAACACCTCCACCAGTTGGCCGCCGCTGCCAAACAGCAACACCGGCCCAAACTGGGGATCCTCGCTGCTGCCCAGGATCAGCTCGTAGCCGTCGGTGCGGATCATCGGCTGCACCGTCACCCCTTGGAAGTGCTCTGGCCCTGCTTTCTCGCTGACGTTGCGGCGAATCTGGGCGAAGGCCCGCCGCACCGCTTCGGCATCGGGCAGGTTGAGCTGGACGCCGCCCACGTCACTCTTGTGGGTGAGGGTATGGGAGTAGAGCTTCAGCACCACCGGGTAGCCCATTTCTGCGGCGGCCTCTACCGCTGCTTCCGGGCTCTTGGCCACCCGCGTGGGCACCACCGGGATCCCGTAGGCGGCCAGGATCTCCTTGGACTCGACCTCGGTTAAGAGCCGGCGACCTTGCTGCCGGGCTTGGCCGAGAATTTGTTGCACCCTCTCGCCCTCGACCGCTGTTGCAGGGAGCAGAGTGGGAGTTTCGTAGAGGGCCTTGAGGTTGTCGCTAAAGCGCCACAGATAGCTGAATACCCGTGCCGCCTGATCCGGGTAGCGGTAGGTGGGGATCCCCGCTTGGTTAAGGATCTGCTCGCCGGCATCCACCAGGTCTCCCCCCATCCAACTGGCCAGGATGGGCTGCCGGGAGCCGCTGCGCCGCCAGGTCTCCACCACCTTGGCAGCAGTGGCGGTGGGATCCGTCATCGCCTGGGGGGTGAGGATCACCAAACAGCCCTGGCTGGCGGGATCCCGCAGCACGATCTCCAGCGCCTGGGCAAAGCGCTCCGGCCCGGCATCGCCCAAAATATCAATGGGATTGCCGTGGCTCCAGTGGGGCGGCAGGATGGAGTTAAGCTGCTCCAGGGTTTGGGGAGAAAGCTGGGCCAGGGATCCCCCAGCGCGGATGAGGGCGTCGGTGGCCAGCACCCCCGGTCCGCCGGCATTGGTGAGGATGCTGAGGTGGGGGCCCTGCGGGCGGGGCTGTTTGGCCAGTACCTCCGCCATGTCGAAGAGATCTTCAATGTGATCCACCCGCAGCACACCGCAGCGGCGGAAGGCTGCATCCAAAACCGCGTCGCTGCCGGTGAGGGATCCCGTGTGGGAAGCTGCCGCCTGGGCCGCCGCCTGGGTACGCCCCGCCTTGATGACAATAATCGGCTTGCTCAGCGCCACCTCGCGGGCCGCCGACACAAACGACCGCGCGTCCCCAATCGACTCCATGTAGAGGACAATGCTGTGGGTGTGGGGATCCTCGCCCAGATAGTCGATGAGATCCCCCCAGCCCACATCCAGCATGGATCCCAGGGAGATGAAGGCGCTAAAGCCGACATTTTCCCGCAGGCTCCAGTCCAGGATTGAGGTGCAGAGGGCCCCGCTTTGGCTGATAAACCCCACGTTGCCGGGTCGGGCCATCTGGGCAGCAAAGGTGGCATTGAGGCCGGTGTGGGGATTTTGGATCCCCAGGCAGTTGGGACCAATGAGGCGCAGCTTGCCGCGGGCAGCCTCTTGGATGGCCTTTTCCAGCTCCAGCCCCTCCGGGCCAATTTCCTTAAAGCCTGCCGAGAGGACAATGGCCCCCTTGACGCCGGCCTCGACGCATTCTTGAATAACCGCCGGCACCCCGGCTGCCGGGATGGCGATGATGGCCAAATCCACCGGCTCCGGCAGAGCAGAGAGCCGCTCGTAGGCCCGGATGCCCAACACCTGGTGCCGCTTGGGGTTGACCGGGTAGACCGTGCCGCCAAAGGGGTGGCTGATCAGGTTCCAGAGCACCGTGCGCCCCACACTGCCCTCGCGCTCTGTTGCCCCCACCACCGCCACCGAGCGGGGCAGAAAAATGGGATCTAAGGGGTGGGATCTGGCCTTCCAGATGTCCAGGCTGGGATCGGGGCGGTGCAGCGTAGCCATAGCCGTTGCAAGGAGGGAGAAGCACGTTTTGGCGGGGAGGAAGGCCGACCTTAAACCAGAGCCGGCTCCGGCTGGTGGTAGAGGGCAGCCTCCACCCGGCAGCCCCGATAGGCCAAGACGTACAGCTCCTTCATATCCTGAATGAGGGGGTAGCGGGGGTTGGCGCCGGTGCATTGGTCATCAAAAGCCTGCTCCGCCATCGCTTCCAGACGGTCGTAAAAGGCCTGCTCGCTCTCGCCGAGGGCCTCGCGAATGCTGGCCGGGATCCCTAGCTTCCGCTTTAGCTCCTCGATGGCCTCGATAAGGCGCATGACCTTTTCATCATCATTGGCTCCCCCCAACTGCAGGTAATCGGCAATCTCGGCATAGCGGTGCTTGGCGTTGGGGTAGCGGTATTGGGGAAAGATGGCCTGCTTGAAGGGGGCGTCGGTGGCGTTGTAGCGGATGACGTGGGTAATCATCAGGGCATTGGCCAGGCCGTGGGGCAGGTGGAAGGTGGATCCCAGCTTGTGGGCCAAGGAGTGGCACACCCCCAAAAAGGCGTTGGCAAAGGCCATGCCGGCAAGGGTGGCGGCGTAGTGGACTTTTTCCCGCGCTTCTGGATCTTCAGCTCCCTTCTCGTAGGCCCGCGGCAGGTAGGTCATCAGCAGCTTAATTGCCTGCAGCGCCAGCCCGTCGGTAAACTCGCTGGCCATCACCGAGACATAGGCTTCCAAGGCGTGGGTGAGGGCATCGATGCCGCCGTAAGCCGTCAGCTTCTTGGGCAGCTTCAGGGTGAGATCCGGATCGACAATGGCCATGCTGGGGGTGAGGGCGTAGTCGGCCAGGGGGTACTTGATCCCCACCCGGTCATCGGTCACCACCGCAAAGGGCGTTACCTCGGATCCCGTCCCGGAAGTGGTGGGGATGCAGACCAGTTGGGCTTTTTGCCCCAGCGGCGGCAGCTCGTAGACCCGCTTGCGGATGTCCATAAAGCGCGTTGCCAGGCCTTCAAACTCCACCTGGGGCTGCTCGTACATCAGCCACATCACCTTGGCCGCATCCATCGGGGATCCGCCGCCCACGGCGATGATGACATCCGGCTGAAACTGGCGCAACTGCTCCAGGCCGCGGTTGACGTTGCTGAGGGTGGGATCCGGCTCTACATCGTGGTAGACATCCCACTTTATCTGCAGCTCCTCGAGAACCCGGGTAACCGGCTGCAGCACACCCAGCTCGAAGAGGGGCTTATCGGTCACCAAAAAAGCCCGTTTTTTGCCGGCCAACTCCCGCAGCGCCACCGGTAGACATCCCGGCTTGAAGTAGATCTTGGGCGGCACCCGGAACCAGAGCATATTTTCCCGCCGGTAGGCCACGGTTTTAATGTTGAGCAGGTGGCGCGGCCCCACATTGTCGGAGACGGAGTTGCCCCCCCACGTGCCACAGCCCAAAGTTAACGAGGGATCCAGCCTAAAGTTGTAGAGATCCCCAATTGCCCCCTGGGAAGAGGGGGTGTTGATCAGCACCCGCGCTGTTTGGAGGGCCTGCTCAAAGTAGGCAATGTCGTCCTGGTTGGCGGGATCGGTATACAAAACAGAGGTGTGGCCCCGCCCACCGAAATTGACCAGTTGGACAGCAACCTCGACGGCGCTGTGGAAATCCTTGGCGCGGTAGAAGGCCAAAACAGGGGCCAATTTTTCGTAGGAAAACGGCTCTTCGGGCCCCACCTTGTCCACTTCCCCAATCAGCAGCTTGGTGCCTTCGGGTACCTGGATCCCGGCCAGAGCAGCGATGGTCTGCACCGATTGGCCAACAATAGCTGGATTGAGACGGCCATCCTTGAGGAGGATGCGGCGCACCGCTTGCGTCTGTTCCGGATCCAAAAAGTAGGCTCCTCGATGGCAAAATTCCGCCTTCACCTGCTCATAAACGGCCTCCACCACAATCACCGCCTGTTCCGAGGCGCAGATCATGCCGTTGTCAAAAGTTTTGCTGAGCAAGATTGAACTGACGGCCATGGGAATGTCGGCACTGGTGTCGATGACCGCCGGCGTGTTGCCCGCCCCCACGCCCAGCGAGGGGTGGCCGGAGGAATAGGCCGCCTTGACCATGCCGGGGCCGCCGGTGGCCAGGATCAATTTCACCTCCGGATGCTGCATCAAAGCCTGAGAAAGCTCAATCGTGGGCTCGTCAATCCAGCCAATCAAGCCCACAGGCGCGCCTGCCGCCTCAGCCGCCTCTTTGACCACTTTGGCCGCGGCGATGGTGCATCGTTTGGCGCGGGGGTGAGGCGCAAAGATGATGGCGTTGCGGGTTTTCAGAGTGATGAGGGCTTTGAAAATAGTCGTCGAAGTGGGATTGGTGACCGGCACAATGCCCGCCAAAAGCCCCACCGGCTCGGCAATGCGCTCGTAGCCAAAGCTCTCGTCCCGCTCAATGACGCCACAGGTTTTCTCGTGTTTGTACTTGTTGTAAATGTATTCAGAGGCAAAGTGATTTTTGATCACCTTGTCTTCCACAATGCCCATGCCGGTCTCCTCTACAGCCAACTTGGCCAAGGGGATCCGCTCGTTGTTGGCTGCCAGGGCAGCTTTGTGAAAGATTCGATCCACCTGCTCCTGGGTGAAGGTGGCATACTCAGCCTGGGCAGCTTTCACCTGCTGGATTAAGGCTTCCAGTTCCTCGAGATTGGTAACAGGCATGGGTGGATCCCTCCAAAATCACATCCATACGGGTTAAAAGTTGAGGCAACCGTAACAGTTAGAGCTACAAGACTCCCTGGGCTCCCTGGCCGGCTAAGCGCCCACAGGTGCAGGAACCTGGATCTCAGTGGTCATTTTTGGGGGATGGGTGAGGGTGTTGTGGATGATGCAAGCGTCGACAGCTTTTTCTAGGCCCTTTTGCTGCCTTTCGTCGAGCGGGATCCCCGTCTGAACGCGAATGCAAATGTTGTCTAAGCGGCTGGGGTGCTCAACTTTATCTGCAGTAACAACCACTTCCAGCCCCCGAGGATCCAACTGCCGCGCTTCCAGATACTTGAGGGCATAAAAGCCAACACAGGCACCCAAAGAGGCCAAAAACCACTCCGGCGGCGTCATTCCCTGATCTTGGCCGTGGTTGTCCAAGGGCTGATCGCTGAGGATGCGATGGCCGCGGCTTTCGGCTTGAAATTGAACGCCATTTTGGTAGGTTACGCGCACTTCCACTGGGGATCCCTCCTCTATTTTTCCATCTGCCAGAGTTGGCCAGCTCCTAGCCTATAAGTTCAACCTAGCGCTACTTTAGGGGCAGCCTAAGAATTTTAGAGATGACTTTGGGATCAAGCTGATGCAAATGGGGATTGACTCTGTTTTTGTTACTGTTGCTACGGCAATAAACTAAGTCTTAGCAGCCATTAAACCGCCACCAATCCCCGCTCGCGAAAGATCTGCAAAGCGTGGTTGATCTGTTCCGGGGTGGGCGGCTGGACATCGCTGAGGGTGTAGGGCAGTCCCAACTGCTGCCATTTGTATTCCCCCATCTTGTGAAAGGGCAAAACCTCCACCCGCTCCACGTTGGATAGAGTGGCCACAAACTCAGCCAAGCCCTTGATGTTTTCCTCAGGATCTGTTAGTCCAGGAACGAGAACAAAACGAATCCAGGTGGGCTTTTGAATCTGATCCAAATAGCGAGCCAGATCGAGAGTGGGCTGCAGCGAAACGCCGGTAACTTTGCGATAGAGCTCCGGCAGATAGGACTTGATATCGAGCAACACCAAATCCGTATGGGCCAAAACTGGCTTGGCCACCCCCAAGGGCGCGTAGCCGGAAGTGTCCAGCGCCGTGTGCAAGTCCAGCTCGTGGCAGCGGCGGAAAATCTCGGCCACAAAGTTGGGTTGCATTAACGGTTCCCCCCCGCTAGCCGTGACTCCCCCACCCTTGAGGTAGTAATTGCGGCAGCGCTGGATCTCCGCCATGAGGGAGTCCACCGTCACCACCTGGCCAGCATTGGGATCCCGACAGTCGGGATTGTGGCAGTACAGACAGCGCAGAGGACAGCCCTGTAGGAAGATGACAAAGCGGATCCCTGGCCCATCTACCGTGCCACAGGTCTCGACCGAGTGAATGCGGCCGGTTATCGGCGTCAAGGGCTTGAGCGGGGTATCCATACTTCTATCCTCAATGGCTTTTGCAAAATATCAATTAATCTTGAGGTTTTCTTCCCAATTGCTGGCCATGTTGTGCAGATCACGGTTTGGACTTTACCCAGACTGTGTTTTTCTTAACGGTTGAAAACCAATGGAAAGGCCTCCTACTGGGAGGCCTCTGCCGAGAGGTTGTGCAGGCGATGGGCTTTGGGATCAAAGCCCGCCGGGAAATGGGTATAGGCATCGTAATCGGCGTGATCCAGCAAAGCCCCTTCCAAGAGGGCACCGCGGAAATTGCTGCCAAAAAGCAGACATCCCCGCAGGTCGGCTTTGGATAGGTTGGCGCCGCTCAAATCGGCAAAGCTGAGATCGCACCCCCGCAAGTTGGCGCCTGCCAGGTTGGCGCCGCTGAAATCGGCATAGCGCAGGTCGGCACCGGCTAGGTGGATCCCTTGTAGGTCGGCCTGGGGCAGCTCGATCTCCTGGAAATCTCGCCGTCCCGCCGCGTAGTCTCTAACCAAATCCCCAACGCTATAGTTCATTGAACCTCCTTGCTTGGGGAGGGGGGATCCTTCACCCGGCTAGGGGCAGCCTTCCGGGATCCCCCGCCCCCTCGTTTAGAAGTGTTGATGGAAGGTGCGGTTAATCACATCCAGTTGCTGCTCGCGGGTAAGCTTGATGAAGTTCACCGCGTAGCCGGAAACCCGGATGGTGAGCTGCGGGTAGAGCTCTGGGTGCTCCATGGCGTGCAGCAGGGTCTCGCGGTTGAGGACATTCACGTTGAGGTGAAAGCCGCCATCCCGCATGTAGCCGTCCAGCAGCCCCACCAGGTTGGCAACCCGCTCCTCGGCCGTGCGACCTAGGGCCGCCGGCACGATGGAGAAGGTGTTGGAGATGCCATCCAGCGCGTCGTCGTAGGGCAGCTTGGCCACGGAGGCCAGCGACGCCACCGCTCCCTTGGTGTCGCGGCCATGCATGGGGTTGGCCCCCGGTGCAAAGGGCTCGCCAGCCCGCCGCCCATCGGGGGTGTTGCCAGTTTTCTTTCCGTAGACCACGTTGGAGGTGATGGTGAGAATGGACTGGGTGGGGATAGCGTTGCGGTAGGTTTTGTGCTTGCGCAGCTCCGCCATGAAGGTCTGCACCAATTGCACCGCAATCTGGTCAACCCGGTCGTCGTTGTTGCCATATTTGGGGAAGTCGCCCTCCACCGCGTAGTCCACCACCAGGCCGCGCTCGTCCCGAATTGCCCGCACCCGCGCGTACTTGATGGCCGAGAGGGAATCCGCCACCACCGATAGGCCAGCCAGGCCAAAGGCCATCGTGCGCACAATGTCGCGGTCGTGCAGGGCCATCTCCAGGCGCTCGTAGCAGTACTTGTCGTGCATGTAGTGGATGATGTTCATGGTGTTGACGTAGGTCTTGGCCAGCCAGGCCATCATCTGCACCAGGCGCGGCCACACCTCGTCGTACTCCAACACCTCAGAGGTGATGGGGGCGTAGGCCGGGGCCACCTGCTCACCGGAGATCTCATCCCGACCGCCATTGATGGCATAGAGTAGGCACTTGGCCAGGTTTACCCGCGCCCCAAAAAACTGCATCTGCTTGCCAATGCACATGGCCGATACGCAGCAGGCGATGCCGTAGTCATCCCCCCAGTAGGGGCGCATCAGGTCGTCGTTTTCGTACTGGATGGAGCTGGTTTCGATGGAGACCTTGGCGCAGTAGCGCTTGAAGGCTTCCGGCAGCCGCTCCGACCAGAGCACCGTTAGGTTGGGCTCCGGCGCCGGCCCCAGGTTGTAGAGGGTGTGCAGCATGCGGAAGCTGGTCTTGGTGACCAGAGGTCGCCCATCCAGCCCCATGCCGCCAATGCACTCAGTTACCCAGGTGGGATCGCCGCTGAAGAGCTCGTTGTACTCTGGCGTGCGCAAAAACCTGACCATGCGCAGCTTCATGACAAAGTGGTCGATGAGCTCCTGGGCCTCTTCTTCGGTGAGGATCCCGGCCTGCAGATCCCGCTCGATGTAGATGTCTAGGAACGTGGAGACCCGCCCCAGGGACATGGCGGCACCGTTTTGCTCTTTGACCGCTGCCAGGTAGGCTAGGTACAGCCACTGGATGGCCTCGCGGGCATTGGTTGCTGGCCGGCCGAGATCAAAGCCGTAGCTGGCCCCCATTTCCTTGAGCTCGTGCAGGGCTTTGATCTGCTCTGAGAGCTCCTCCCGCAGGCGGATGGTCTCTTCATCCATCGTGTCCAGGTCTAGGCTGGCTTTTTGCGCCTCCTTGTCTTCAATCAGCCGATCCACCCCGTAGAGAGGTACCCGCCGGTAATCACCGATGATGCGACCCCGCCCATAGGCGTCCGGCAAGCCGGTGATGATGCCAGAGCGGCGGCAGCGGCGCATCTCCTCCGTGTAGGCGTCAAAGACCCCGTCGTTGTGGGTCTTGCGGTATTTGGTAAAGATCTCCTTAACCTTTGGATCCAGCTCGTAGCCGTAGGCCTTGAGGGCCGTCTCTACCATGCGGATGCCGCCAAAGGGCAGGATGGCCCGCTTCAGGGGCTTGTCTGTCTGCAGACCTACAATTTGCTCCAGCTCCCGGTCGATATAGCCCGGCGGGTGGCTGGTGATGCTGGAAGGAAGGTCGGTGTCAGCATCCAAAACCCCCCGCTCCCGTTCCAGCGCCATCAAATCCTTAACCTTGGCCCACAGCCCCTGCGTGCGTTCAGTGGCCGGCGCCAAAAAGCTTTCATCGCCGGTGTAGGGAGTGTAATTGCGCTGAATAAAATCTCGGACATCAATGCAGCGTTGCCACCGTCCCGGGACAAAATCTCTCGCTATCGTTTGCTCAGATACTTTACGCTCTCCGCTTTTTTCGGCCTTCGATTCTGTAGACAAAGCTACAGAACGGTGCGCGCTCACTACCATAACAATCCTCCCGGCTCTTCCGCCTGACAACTTCGCCAATAGACTGGCAATAGAGCAAGGTGACACCCCGTTGACTGCCAAAAGCTACAACAATCTTTGCAAAAGAGAAGGACAAACGACTCGCCTACGGGAGAGCTTTTAGCAACTCTGCCGTTTCTTTTTTTGAGCTGTTTGCCATACACCTTGCCCACTTCAATTCTAGTCTCCTCCCCTCTCAGGCGGTTCTTGCTTCTGCATTTTTTCGGTATTGTCCTAAGAGGCTGCCAAGGGGAGTTGCCAAATGGCTAGCTTAGGTCAAGGTAGGCTGGAGTCAGTGCCTTTAGTCAGTGGGGTGGCGCAGTAACCGCTCGAGGGAATCTCCGTAGCAATTCCTCCACTGCCCTCCCTCTTGCCCTGAGCTAGGAAAAAACTGAGGCAGGGATCTGCTCCCACTGCGAGGGGTAAGAGTTTTGAACTAAGGTAAACTTTGGTGTTTGCTTTGAGAGAAGTGTTAAATACAACCTCTCATGCAGCTGGGGCTTGCCTATCATCCTGTCTGGCGCTGGGTAGTTTTGGTTCCTAGACTGAGCCCCTTCCTTGAGGATTGCTCATTGCTGTGCTACATATGTCTTAACTGCCTGGCATGAGTATTTATTACTATGCGGCTCGTCTGCGGCCAAAAGGGGGCCTTGTCGAGCCGAGGACGAAGGAGGAGCGTAATGTTCACACGGTTGGCGGAACAATACCGCAGCTACGTTCAAGACCTGGTGATGAGTTTGCAGGCCCTGGCCATTGCTTTGGAGAAGCGGGGCTACCCAGCCTCCTGCTACACCTGCGGAACCTCCTTTGAGAGCGCTTCCTTCATGGTCAGCTTGCGGGAAGGGCATCTGATTCGCTTTTTGGTTTCCGAGTGCTCCATCAGCTGGACGGAGATGCGGGATGAGCGAGAGCTGATGAAGCTGGAAGGAGCAGAAGCCATTCGTCAGCTTCAGGATCTGGTAGAGCTGATCAAAGACGATCTGGTGGCTAGCGCTGCGCCAGCGGAAGCTCTAGCCAGTAGCCGCTGATCCCTGTCAGAGACTCCCTAGCCAAGAAATCTATAGCTGTTGGAGGCCACCTCTGGAGCTAAAGAGCAGCCTTCTAGGGACACACTTGCGCTTAGTCGTTTCCCTATACCCCCAAGGGGATTCGAACCCCTGTCGCATCCGTGAAAGGGATGTGTCCTAGGCCTCTAGACGATGGGGGCATCTGGAAGCAGGGCGATCTTGATTCTAAAGAGGCGGGTTTAGTTCTGTCAACTTACGTTTCTTGCTAGTCGGCCTCCTGCCCCGGCCAAGATCAGGACTCCCAGGAGAGCCAGGCCCAGCAATCCAGCAATTAGGAGAGGTTCATCGGAGATCGCATCCATGTACACCTCACCTCTTGAGGGGGATAATAAAGATCCAGGTCCTGCCCTACTCAAGTGGCGAGAGGGGCAGCTCTTCAGAGGCTTAAACTACACTATCTATAGGAATGACCCATCGCTTGGACTAGCATGATTCCCACCGTTATTGAGCAATCTGCACGCGGCGAGCGCGCTTTTGATATTTACTCGCGTTTGCTACGGGATCGGATTATCTTCTTGGGCACGCCGGTAGATGACGATGTTGCCAACCTCATTGTGGCCCAGATGCTCTACCTGGAATCCGAAGACCCCGAGAAAGATATCTACCTCTACATCAACTCTCCCGGCGGCTCTGTCTATGCTGGCATGGCCATTTACGACACCATGCAGCACATCCAACCCGACGTCTCCACCATCTGCATTGGTCTCGCAGCCAGCATGGGAGCCTTTTTGCTGGCAGGGGGCGCCAAAGGCAAACGCATTGCCCTTCCTCATGCCCGCATCATGATTCACCAACCTCTGGGAGGAGCCCAGGGTCCAGCCACTGACATCGAGATCCAAGCTAGGGAGCTTCTCTTTATCAAAAACAGTCTCAACAGTCTGCTTGCTTACCACACCGGCCAACCGCTGGAGCGCATCGAGCGCGATACTGACCGCGACAACTTTATGACCCCAGAACAGGCCAAAGAATACGGCATCATCGACCAGGTAATCACCAAGAAGCCCCAGCCCTCCCTGACCACCGTTTCCTAGCTCCCCTGGCTGCCGGAAACTTCCTTGCCCAGCGCCCTGTCGGGGGAGCTGGGATCCCCCTCAGAAAGATGTGAAGAGAGTTAAAGAAATCTATCTTGCTGCCAAGAGAGGGCCTGGCTTGCTTTAAGTAAACTAATCAAACTCATAAAGAAAGTAATGATCTGCCTCTCATCGCAGATGATAGCTTAGGATTAAACCTAAGGTAGAGTTGCATCGTCGAAATCGCAGCTGCGACAGGAGCTGGAAATATCCCCAGGGAATTTTCTAGGCTCGACGTGTCAAAGCTGGCGATGGAAGAAGTTCTAGGGGTAAGGCTCAGATCTTTCCCCTGCCTAAGGGAGGGGGATTAAGGCACAAGTTGAGCCCCCCACTTGTGAGGCAACTCCAGGAGCAGGATTTTTACCTCTGCTCCCTTGCCTGTCTTGAGTGGCTGTAGGTGTTGTTTTTCAACTTTGCAGAGTTTGTCATTCGTGTAGAGGGGGATTGACGTGGCCTACTCAGCAACCAAAACCAAAAGCGGCTACCAAGCGGGGGTAAAGGACTACCGGCTGACCTATTACACCCCCGATTACACACCTAAGGATACTGATATCCTGGCCTGTTTCCGAGTTACGCCTCAGCCGGGCGTCCCTCCGGAAGAAGCGGGGGCAGCCGTAGCGGCTGAGTCCTCAACAGGCACCTGGACAACGGTTTGGACCGATCTGCTCACTGACTTGGATCGCTACAAGGGCCGCTGCTACGACATTGAGCCGGTTCCTGGCGAAGAGAACCAGTATTTCTGCTTCGTCGCCTACCCGCTGGATCTCTTCGAGGAAGGCTCAGTTACCAACATGCTCACCTCGATTGTGGGCAATGTCTTCGGCTTCAAGGCCTTGAAGGCGCTGCGGCTGGAGGACTTGCGTATTCCCGTAGCCTACTTGAAGACCTTCCAGGGCCCTCCCCACGGTATCCAGGTAGAGCGGGATAAGCTGAACAAGTATGGTCGTCCACTGCTGGGCTGCACCATCAAGCCCAAGCTAGGCCTTTCCGCCAAAAACTACGGGCGGGCTGTGTACGAGGCGCTGCGGGGTGGGCTGGACTTTACCAAAGACGACGAAAACGTCAACTCCCAGCCCTTCATGCGTTGGCGGGATCGCTACCTGTTTGTCATGGAAGCGGTCCATAAAGCGCAGGCAGAAACCGGCGAGATCAAGGGGCACTACCTGAACGTGACGGCGCCCACCTGCGAGGAGATGTTCAAGCGGGCGGAGTTTGCTAAGGAGATTGGTGCCCCCATCATCATGCATGACTACCTCACCGCCGGCTTTACGGCCAACACCAGTCTGGCCAAGTGGTGCCGCGACAACGGCATTCTGCTGCACATCCACCGCGCCATGCACGCGGTGATTGACCGGCAGAAAAACCACGGCATCCACTTCCGGGTGCTGGCCAAGTGCCTGCGCATGTCGGGTGGCGACCACCTGCATGCCGGTACGGTGGTGGGCAAGCTGGAAGGCGACCGCGCCATCACCATGGGCTTTGTGGATCTCATGCGAGAAAACTACGTTGAGGCGGATCGTTCCCGCGGCATTTTCTTCACCCAAGATTGGGCTTCCATGCCGGGGGTGATGCCGGTGGCTTCCGGTGGGATCCACGTTTGGCACATGCCCATACTGGTGGAGATCTTCGGGGACGACGCTGTGCTGCAGTTTGGTGGCGGAACCCTAGGTCACCCCTGGGGGAACGCTCCAGGCGCGACGGCCAACCGGGTGGCTCTGGAGGCCTGCATCCAGGCCCGCAATGAAGGCCGAGATCTGATTCGCGAGGGCAACGACATCATCCGCGAAGCAGCCAAGTGGTCGCCAGAACTGGCCGCTGCCTGCGAGCTGTGGAAAGAGGTCAAGTTCGAATTCAAGCCCGTCGATACGCTCTAAGAGTCTTTCGGGGGCAAGGGATCTCCAGCTTCTCTTGCCCCCTGTTTGCCCCGTCCCCCGGATTGGTCATGGATGTAAAGCAGATTGCCAAGGATACGGCCAAAACGCTGATCAGCTACCTGACCTATCAGGCGATGCGCACGGTGCTGGCCCAACTGAGCGAGACGGATCCTCCCAGGGCCCTCTGGCTGCAGCAGTTTTCTGCTCGGCAAAGCTTCCAGGATGGGGAGGCTTACCTGCGGGCCTTGCTGGCAGAGCGGGCCGACTTGGCCTACCGCATCATGACTGTTCGGGAACACCTAGCGGCGGAGGTGGTGGACTACCTGCCAGAAATGGCCAGAACTGGCATTCAACAGGCCAACATGGAACACCGCCGCAACCACCTGGAACGGCTGACCTCAGCAACAGGATCCCTGCCTGTTACCCACCCGGAGGCAGGCTCCTTTCTACAAAACCCTACATCTGAAGTGGAGTAATCTCAGTCATGCAAACCCTACCGAAAGAGCGCCGCTACGAAACTTTCTCCTATTTGCCACCCCTGACGGACCTGCAGATCCTCAAGCAGGTGCAGTACATCCTGGATCAGGGCTACATCCCGGCCATCGAATTCAACGAGTCTTCCGAGCCAACCGACCACTTCTGGACCTTGTGGAAGCTGCCGCTGTTTGGCGCCACTTCCCCGCAGGAGGTGCTAACAGAGCTCCAGGCCTGCCGTAGTGCTTACCCCAATTGCTTCATCCGTGTAGTGGGGTTTGACAACATCAAGCAGTGCCAAGTGCTTAGCTTCTTAGTCTACAAGCCAAGCGGCTTGCGCTAAGAGCTGGCCAAAGCCCCCGGCCGCATCTGACATCCACAGGGGAGAGAGCTGCCGAAGGGCTCCTCCCCTCTTTTCTGCAAAGGAATTTCTTACGATCCGATCCCCAGGAGCGCTCCCAACCCCACCGCCAGAAGAGCAGCTAGGGTTGTTTGAATGCCGTTAACCACCTCATTGGCCATCCAAGCTAGGCGAGGCTGCAGCACCACTCCCATCCAGCTTTCTGCCAAGGTGGCTAGGAGGCCAGCTAGCCAGCAGGCGCCCAGCCACCAGGGATCCCCTCCCACCCATTCTCCGCCAATGCCCCAGGCCAGGGCGGCTATCCCTGCTGCCGCCGCCACCCCCGCCAGGGATCCCTCTAGGCTCACAGCTCCCTCGGTGCCTGCCGGCACCGGCCGAAAGGTGGTGAGCAAAAAGGTCTGTCGTCCATAGGCTTTTCCTACTTCGCTGCTGACGGTATCGGCCAACTTGGCGGCGAAGCTGGCGCTATATCCCAGCCACCAAAGGGGGTGGGGGAAGAAAGCGTATCCCACTGCACATACTGCCCCGGTCAAAGCAGAGCCCCAGACATTTTCTGGGCCTCGTGCCCCCCCTCGCTTCTCAGCAATCCCCTGCCTTTGCTTACGGTGGATCCCCAGCCAGGTGACGGCTGTGCCCACCAAAAAGTAGGCAGCCACCACCGCATAGCCCCGCCACCCTAGGCCCCCCCACACCAACAGGCCCAGCAGGCCGGCGTGGAACACCCCAGCTCGCGTCAAGGCCTTCTGGGGACTCTGCAGGGCCAGCACCACCAAGATGAGATTGAGCCAGAGCGCCACCGCCCACTGACTTAAAAGCCACCCCAGGCCCATCGCTGTTCTCCATCCCCAGCAGAGGTGGCCAGTTCCCAGCTATCGCAACGGAGAGGGAGGGATTCGAACCCTCGACGGAGCCTTTTGGGCCCCGTAACTTCTTAGCAGGAAGCCGCTTTCGACCACTCAGCCACCTCTCCATACCCGCGGAGTCAGCAGTAAGCTGAACCCCGGCTGCTAGTTGACCTATTGTAGAAGATGGGCTCCCAGCTGGCAACTGTTCTCGAGGGGGATCCCTCCACTGGAGTTGCCCTTGGCGTCGCTTACCCAGGGGATGGCTTGGTAGCCCAGCACTTTAGTGTGGGGCGGAAAAGCCCAAAAGCAACTTTAGTTGCTTACCAATGATGGGAGTCATTGCGTTAGTAATTTCTTGACGGGCGCAAGGTCAACTCTTTAACCAGTGGGACAACAGGCAGGTTGCTAAGCTCAAAACTGACAAGCTGCAGGGTTTTTGGTCTCGGCAGCTTGACCGCGTGACCAAGCAAAGAAACCGTAGGAGGCGGGATGCCGTCCACAAAGCTGCTCGCTGGGTAACTCCGTCCCCCTTACGGGATCGGGAAAGTTATCTTGGGTTGGGAAGCAAGACTGCAACTCAGGAAAGGTTCACAACCAAAAGTGCCTGTGCCAACAGGCCAGTTGAAGGAGCGCATAGCCCCACTCTGCTAGCGTTCTGGATTGAGGTGGATGAGGCGCACAGTTCCCAGACAAGCTTCTTGGATGGAGATGAGCTACCCCACTCCGGTGAAAAACCCAACAGGTGATGGCTCTTTGGGAAGCGAGGAGGGTTGGTGAAGAACGCCTTTGCAGCTCCGTTTGCGGGCTGGGTAAGAATCCCCCAAGTTAGTCGGGGGAGGGTAATCAAACGCTGCTGCCGGGGGAGTCTCCCGGCGTCAAACCCTTTGCCAAGGCTGGCCAGAACCCAGAGCGCCCTGGCCGCTGCTTCTGATAGGATCACCATCACAGGTCTTAGGGTGCACAGCGCCCGCGGCATGCACAACACCTCGACTTCTTCCGCCGCCATCGATCTTGAGATCATCTCCTTGTCAAGTCCTCGACAGGCCATGTCCCTAGCGGGGGTGCAGGAGGCTAACTTGAAATGGATTAGCCGCTGCAGCGGCGCCTCGGTAACCCTGCGGGGGCAGGATCTCTACCTGAAGGGGACCCCTCAACAGCGGCAGCAAGTGCGGCAGTGGCTAGAATTGCTGAGGCCCCTTTGGCAAGCTGGCCACCCTGTAACTGCAATTGATGCCGAACAAGCCTTCCGCGCCCTCTCCAACCAGGAAGCTGAGGCCTATCGGCAAGTGCAAACAGGTGTTCTGGCCCGCACCCGCAAGGGGGAGCTGATTCGGCCTAAAACGCCCCGTCAGCAGGAGTACGTGCAAGCCATTCGCACCCACGATCTCTGCTTCGGCATTGGGCCGGCAGGCACTGGGAAAACCTATCTGGCTGCCGTTGTGGCCATCACAGCCCTGCAAAACCGCGAGTACGAGCGTTTGATCCTGACACGCCCGGCGGTGGAGGCAGGGGAGAAGCTGGGGTTCTTGCCAGGGGATCTGGTAGAGAAGGTGGATCCCTATCTGCGGCCTCTCTACGATGCCCTGTTTGAGTTTATCGAGCCGGCCAAGCTGCCTCAGCTTATGGAGCAGGGGGTAATCGAGGTGGTGCCCCTGGCCTACATGCGCGGCCGCACGCTAAGCAACGCTTTCATCATTTTGGACGAAGCCCAGAACACCACGCCGGAGCAGATGAAGATGGCGCTCACGCGGCTGGGGTTTCGGTCGCGCATGGTGGTTACCGGGGATCTCACCCAAACGGATCTGGGCAGACATCGCCTCTCGGGGTTGGCCGCTGCGGAGCGCATCCTGGCCGGGGTGGAGGGGGTAGCCTTTTGCTACTTTGACCAGCAAGATGTGGTGCGCCACCCGCTGGTGCAGCGGATTGTGGAGGCCTACGCCCGCTACGAGAGCCAGCAGTGAGGCCGAGGGTCATCTTCTTCGATGCCGTGGGCACGCTGTTGCGGGTGCGGGGCAGCGTTGGCCAAGCCTATAGCCAGGTGGCAGCGGAGTATGGGGTAGGGGTAGATCCGCAGGCCCTGGATCGCGCCTTTGCCCAAGCTTTTGCCAGCGCTCCCCCGCCGGCCTGTGGTGGTCTATCGGGATCCTCCTTGCTGGCTTGGGAGCGGGCCTGGTGGCAGCAGGTGGTGCGCCAGACCTTTGCGGGGGTGGGATCCCTGGCTGCTTTTGGGGAGGAGCGCTTTGCGGCGTTTTTTGCCCACCTTTTCGAGTATTTTGCCGGGGCGGATCCCTGGGAGCTGTATCCGGAGACGCTACCAGTTCTCCAGGCTCTTCAGGGGGAAGGGATCCGGCTGGGGGTGATCTCCAACTTCGACAGCCGCCTGCCCAGGGTGCTGCAGGCACTGGGGTTGGAGGGCTATTTTTCCAGCCTCACCCTCTCCACCCAGGTGGGCTATGCCAAGCCCGATCCCCGCATCTTCCAAGCTGCCCTGGAGACGCAGGGGATCCCCCCCGAAGCCGCTTGCCACATCGGCGACAGCTACCGCGAAGACTATCAAGGGGCCACAGCAGCGGGCTTGAGAGCCCTTTGGCTGGATCGAGAAGGGAAAGATCCCTCCTGCCAAGGGCGGATAGGCGACCTCTGGGGAGCCCTTTCCATTCTCAACGACTCAGCAGAGGAGCAAAAACCCCATCGGGCTTGAGCAAGTAGCGCCGCAGATTCATCTGCCGCTCCAGAAGGCAGGCGTGGCCGCTCCAAGGCGAGATCTCCACCTGGGCCTGGGGCAGCCGCTCCGCCAGACGCTGCACCTCCTGCACCGAGGGCAGGAGGCGATCCCGCCCCCCCGCCACCAGCAAGGTCGGCAGGGCCATCGATTCCAGGGGAAGCTCTTCCACAACAAAGGATCCCAGCAAGGCTAGGCGCTGGGCAGCCACCTCTGGAGCGATGCTATGCACAGTCTGGCGCAACCGCTCCCGATCCGGCGGCTCCATTTGACTCAGCTCCGCCAAAAATCCCAGCCCCCGCTCGGCGAGTTGGTGATAGAGCGCCGGCGGCAAAAAGGGCAGGAGAAGATGACCCGCCCACCACCAGGGTCGGCGCCGCAGGGATGAAGCCGGATTGACCAGAATCAGGCCGCGACAGCGCTGGGGCTGCTGGGCGGCGACGGCCAACGCTAGGCAGGCTCCAAAAGACTCGCCGCACAAATAGGCTCCTTCTTCCAGGTGGGATCCCACCCACTCAACCAAGCTCTCCCAGCTATGCCCCGCTTCGGGGTGGTTTAAGCTCACAGGGCGGACGCGAAACTCGGCCTGCAGAGCCTGCGCCTGCCGGTAAAACAATCGGCCCGTGCCATCCAGGCCAGGCAGGTACAGTAGCAGCGGCCGCTCCTGGCTGCCTGCCTGCGGCGCCGGCCTGATCCCGCTAGAGGCTGCTGCCTCGCCACTTATCTTTTTCATCTCTCTACTAATCCCAAGCGCACCTGTTCCCGGGCGGCTGCCGTTAACTCCTGAATCACCTGCAGCCGCTCCTGGCGGCAGGTGTAGCGCCTTGCTCCCTCCACCCAAAGAGGGGATCCCACTCGCACCACCACCTGACGATAGATCACCACTGGATGCCCCCCCGCCTGCTGAAACCTGGGCTCGGTGGGGTCAAACCAGCGGAAAAAAGCCATGGGGATGTCCATCCCCCGCCACTCGTGTTGGGCCCACACCGCTACCGGCAGAATTGGCAGAGGGTCTACCCCGGCAGCCAAGGCCAGGTGGGCAAAGCCCGGCTGAAACCGGCCCAGCTCCTGGGGTGAGGTCTCGCGGGTAATCTGCTCTGCCCCTTCCGGGAAAATTCCCACTCCTCCGCCTGCTGCCAACGTGGCCTGAGCCTGGCGAAAAAAGGCAAGCTGGGGCCCGGATCCCTGCTGCAGGGGGATACAACCCAGGGCAAAGGCTACCTCCCGCAAGAGGGGCACCTGAGAGAGGTAGTAGTGGCAGGCAAAGCGGATTGGCCGCTCCAGCCCAGCAATCAGCACCGGCGCATCCAAAAAGCTGCGATGGTTACTGACCACCAGCAGCGGACCCTGGGGAACCCGCTCCTTGCCCTCCACCCACACCTCCGTCTGGAAAAGAGCAAGTAGCAACTGGGCCAGTACCCTGGCCTCCAGGAATCCGCTGCCTTGCCTAAGCGCTGTCAAGGATTCCATCTTTAAGTTTGCTCAATAGTCCACCCCGCGCCGCAGATCGGCTCCTTGCTCGGCATAGTGCTTGTGGCTCACCATTTCCGAATGGACGGAGGCCAGCTCAAAATAGGGCAAGGGGGCATGGCAGCGCCCTGTGATGATGATCTCCGTATCCCGCGGCTTGCGCAGCAAAGCCTCAACAATCGGCTCCACGTCCAATAGCTCCAGATCCACCGTGGGGTTGAGCTCATCCAGAATGATGGTTTTGTAAAGCCCAGAGGCAATGGCCGCCCGTGCCAGCTCCCAGCCCCGCTCTGCCTCTACATAATCGATTTCCTGCTGCTTGCCCCGCCAGACAATGGCATCGCGGCCGCAGCGCTGGTGATCCACTAGGTCAGGGTAGCTCTCCCGCAAGGCCCGAATGGCCGCATCTTCCGTGTAGCCCGTCCCCCCTTTGAGCCACTGCATGATTAGGACGCGGTGGGAGAGATCCTTGCTAATGCCACGCCCAATGGCCTGCAGGGCCCGCCCTAGGGCGCTGGTGGATTTGCCTTTGCCGTTGCCGGTGTAAATCTCAATGCCGCTGAGGGGGGGCTGACCGTTCTGGGGATCCGTCGCCCGACGGACGCTGCGCATTTCTGAGTGCAGATCGGCCAGGTCGATAATTTCTTTGGGTGCCCCCCGCCCAGTGATGATCACCTCTATCTCCTCCGGCTTTTGCTTGAGGGTGCTGACAACCTCCTCCACCGGCAGAAGGCCCAGATCCAGCACCGGGTTTAGCTCGTCCAGCACCACCACCGAGTAAAATCCTGAGGCCAGTGCTCCCTTGGCCACATCCCAGCCGCGGCGGGCCTCCTGGCGGTCAAACTTGGTGATCTCGTCGGGGCCGAAGAACTCGCCCCGCCCCGTGCGCAGCTGATCAATGAGGTGGGGGAAGCCCCGCTGGAGAGCGGCAATTGCTGCATCCTCTGCGTAGGTGCGACCCGGTCCCTTAAGAAACCGCACCAGCAACACTCGGCTGGGGGCCGAGTTTTCAATGCCCAGGCCAATTGAACGCAGCACAACCCCCAGCGCCGCCTGCGACTTGCCTTTGCCCTCGCCGTCGTAAACGTGGATCTGGCCTCGCCGGCGGTCAAATTGTCGCGCCGTTACAATGCCGATTTCTGCCCTGCCGCTCCGCATTCTGCTGTTGCCTAGAACGCTCGCTTCCCTACCCCCATCTTAGCTAGAGGAAGCGGGGAAGCCCAGAAGAGGCCAGAACTGGTAAACCCCGGGATAAGATGAGCAATGGTTATCCAGTCCAGTGCTCGTCTAGCGAGGGATCCCGCTTGTACCCGAGTGCGTTTTCTTCTCGCCCCTTGCCCCCTGCAGTGGAGAGCCCCATTGAGTTGGTGGGACGCACACCGCTTATTCGCCTGCGACGGGTTACTGCTGATCTGCCGCCAGCGGTACGAGTTTATGGCAAAGCAGAGTGGTACAACCCCGGGGGCTCGGTCAAGGATCGCCCGGCCCTGAACATGATTCGGGCTGGCGAACGCGAGGGCAAGCTGAGGCCTGGCAAGATCATTCTGGATGCCACCAGCGGCAACACGGGCATCGCCTATGCCTGGATAGGGGCAGCTTTGGGGTACAAGGTGAAGCTGGCCCTACCGGCCAACGCCAGCCCAGAGCGCAAGAAGATCCTCGCTGCCTACGGCGTGGACTTAGTGCTCACGGATCCAGCCCTTGGCTCCGATGGGGCCATCGAGAAAGCTCGTGCTCTCTATGCCGAAAACCCCGATCTCTACTTCTATCCCGACCAGTACAGCAACCCCGCCAACTGGCAGGCCCACTACGAGACCACAGGGGTGGAGATCTGGGAGCAAACCCAGGGACAGGTCACCCACTTTGTAACCGGGCTAGGCACCAGCGGCACCTGCATGGGGGTAGGGCGGCGCCTGCGGGAGTACCGCTCTGATATCCAGATCATTGCCATGCAGCCCGACTCCCCCTTCCACGGCCTTGAAGGCCTCAAGCACATGGCGACTGCTCTCAAGCCAGAGATTTATGATCCCAGCTTGCCGGACCGGCACCTCGAGGTTTCCACTGAAGCTGCCCAGAAGATGGTAAAGCGCCTAGCCTTGGAGGAGGGGCTACTAGTAGGCATCTCTTCTGGTGCCAATGTGGTGGCTGCCCTTGAGGTGGCGCGCCAACTTTCAAGTGGGGTTGTGGTCACCATTTTCTGCGATGGGGCCGACAAGTACCTCTCAGAGCGGTTTTGGACGGAGGATTAGTGCCTTGCTGTCCAGTTGCCGGCCCCTTAACACCCCAGCCTTTTTGCTGCTAGGATAGTGGGAGTCAAGCTAGCGCGGATGTGGCGGAATTGGTATACGCGCACGTTTGAGGGGCGTGTGGCTTTGCCATGCGAGTTCGAGTCTCGCCATCCGCAGTATATCCTCGCCTCTAACTGCTCCTTCTCCTTGAGAGGGAAAACAGGCAGTGGAGCTATCTTGGCTTTTTGCGCTACTCGTGGATGGCGTCCTGCAGGCGGGCGCCCCAGGTGCGGGCAAAGCGCAGGTCAGCTCCAGCCAGATTGGCATTGCGCAGATCGGCCCCGCGCAAGTCGGCGCCGTAGAGGGAGGCGAAGGAGAGATTGGCCCCCCGCAAATCTGCACCCCGCAAGTCCGCTCCCTCCAGGTAGGCACCGCTGAGGTTGGCGCCAGGCAACTGGGCTCGCCGCAAGTTGGCTCCCACCAGATAAGCACCGCTAAGATTAGCGCCTGTCAGGATGGTGCGCTCTAGATTGGCCTCGATGAGGTCGGCGCCCTGGAGGTTGGCTTCCGCCAGATCCAGGTGGCTCAGCTCAAGGGATCCTAGGCGGCAGTTAGGGCAGGCTTTGGAGGCCAGTAGGTAGCGTAGGAAGCAGGCGTTAGGAGGTGTGGCAGCGGCAGCGGAAGCGACAGCAGCCGTGGTCAGCAGCGCCAAAGCGGCGGAAGCTTTGAGATGGAGATTCATGGTAACCAGGCCTCATCTCGAGGAGTGACGAAGACAATCCAGCGGAGCGGGGTTGTCCTGCGTTGGTCCCATGATAGTGGTATCTGCTGGCTTCGGCCACTCTCTCAAATGGGGGAAAGCGATCCACAGCCAGCGGTTGATTGCCCCAGTCCCAGCAAAACTGAATTCCAGGGGATTGCCAGCCAAGGAGGAGGGTTCGGCTTGCCTTTCCTCGAGCTGAGCCGGGCGACAGGCAAGCTTTCCCAGGAGGGGAGAGGACGGCAACGCAGGGAGCAACCGCAGCGGCGACAGCGACAATCGGAGTCGAGGTTGCTGGATACCGAGCCTCCCCTTTGGAGGCAGCGCGTGCAGCTACGGCAGGCGGCGAGGATCTCCCAGTTCCCATGCAGGTCTGGAGCAGCCTGGGGAGAAAAGGGAGAAGCCTCTATGGAACTAGCCCTCCAGGATCAGTCAACATTGAACAGCAACCCTGTGCTGGTCTATGCAGATTCGACTGGAAAACATCTGTAAGCGCTATGGCCGCCGCGAGGTGGTCAAGGATGTCAACTTGAGCCTTGAGCAAGGAGAAATTGTTGGGTTGCTGGGGCCCAATGGAGCGGGGAAAACCACCACCTTTTACATCATGACCGGCTTGATCCAGCCCAACCGAGGCCATGTCTGGCTGGATGACCAAGATATTACCCATCTGCCAATGCATCGCCGCGCCCGCTTGGGGATCGGCTACCTGGCCCAGGAGCCCAGCATCTTCCGCCGCCTCAGCATCCAAGACAACCTGCTGCTGATTATGGAGCAGACGGGGGTGCCCCGCCGCCTCTGGCAGCAGCGCCTCAACCACCTGCTAGAGGAGTTCCGCATTGCCCATGTGGCCCACAGTTTGGGCTTGCAGGTGTCGGGGGGAGAACGGCGCCGCGCCGAAATTGCCCGCGCTCTGGCTGCCGGGATCCACGGGCCAAAATTCCTGCTGCTGGATGAGCCCTTCGCAGGGGTGGATCCCATTGCGGTGGCAGATATCCAGGAGGTGGTGGCCAAGCTCAAGCAGCGGGGCATCGGTGTTTTGATTACTGACCACAACGTGCGGGAGACGCTGGAGATCACCGACCGGGCCTATATTCTCAACGAGGGTGCCATCCTGGCCAAGGGTACACCAGCGGAGCTGGCGGCGGATCCCTTGGTGCGCAAGTATTACCTGGGGGAGAAGTTCCGCCTCTAATGAGCTTCCTCTACTGCCAGGAATACAAAGCCCGCAGGCGTTGGCTTTTCTTGTGCTGGTGGGCCTGCATGCGGGCCAGCAGCTCATCCAGAAGGGCAACCGCCTCCAGCAGGTAGGGACCTTTGTTGAGCATGACGCATTCGGCGCGGGCAGACATCACCGCATCGGAAAGCTCAGGCCGGGAGGGCAAGCCCTTTTTGGTGAGCTGATCCAGCACCTGCGTAGCCCACACCACGGGCACATGGGCGGCCTCACAGATCCACAGCAGTTCCTCCTGGATCTCCCCCAAGCGCAGCCAGCCCATCTCCACGGCCAGATCTCCCCGGGCAATCATCACCCCCAGCGGCCTATTAGCAGCCGCCGCGATGAGAGCCGGCAGGTTTTTCACCGCTTGTCGGGTCTCGATTTTCAGGATTAACCCCAAGTCAGGCCGAGCCTGGCGCCGCTCCAGCTCAGCAAACAGCACCTGCAAATCCGCCGGCTGCTGGACAAAGGAATAGCCCACTAGGTCGGCATACTGCACCACAAAGTCCAGGTCTTGGCGGTCTTTCTCGGTCAGGGGCTGGATTGGGAGTTGGCTGTCGGGAAAGTTGAGGCCTTTTTCGGCTCGCAACTTCTTGCCCTGGGGAGCAACTTTGTCCACCTCCAGCACCACGCCCGCCGGCTCGATCCCCACGACGCGGGCGCCAATCTTGCCGTCGTCGATCCAAACAGTTGCTCCCACCTGCAGGTTTGCCAAAACCTCCGGCAGGGTGCAAGCCACCTGGCAGGAGATGTCAGAGTTAACTGGCGGCATGGCTGCCGTGAGCAGGATGCGATCCCCGCAGTACACCTTGGCTTTGCCGGGGGGCATGGCCACCGGGCCAGTGCGGATCTTGGGGCCGGCCAGGTCGAACAAAATCTTGCAGCGCCGTTGGGTCTGGGCTTCGGCCCAGCGCAGGTGGGCCACCATTTTCTCCCACCCTGAGGGCTCGTCGTGGGCGCAGTTGATTCGTGCTACGTCCATGCCCCGCTGCAACAGTTGCAGCAGCAGCTCTGGCTGCTCGGCAGCTTCGCTGGGCAGGGTTACCATGATGCGGGCGCGGCGGTGGGGCGAGGGAGGGCCAAAGAGAACCGCAGTGTGCTGCTCCAGCGCCATGTCTCCAGCGTAAAACTCTTCGTAGCTGGGCCCCTTGTGGCTTAGGCCCTGCGTGGCTGCCAAAATAGCAATCACCGCATCCAGGTTTTCCAAAACCCGCGATTCGCATCGCCCCAGCGAGGACAGCCCCACAGCAGCCAGCTCTAATTGCAGGTTGCGCAGATCGTGTTGGCGCAGCGCTAGGTAGCGCGCCAGGTTGCAAATGGCTGGAGGAGGATCCGCAGAACAGCCCCAAGCGGCCAGGTAGGTCTGGGATCCCTCGACCACTTGCCGGCGCAGCTCCAGGAGCCGCTCTAGCAAAGCCTTAAGGGAAGAGGAAGCCATACGGAAGGTACCTCAAGGCCGAAGCTTAGTCGGAGCCCAATTATAGGCGGATTGGGTTGAGAAAGAGAGGCAATTTTGTTGCTTAGGGTTCTGGTCTAAAGTCGTTAACAGCCTTCGACTCTCCCGAAGGGCTGGCTGTCCTAGCTACTACTTCCTTGGGCTGCGTGAAACTCTCTTTTCCTCCTACTCCTTGTCCAGTTGAGCAGTCTTGCCCCAGACTCTCCATTGTTTGTGCGGTAGGTCTGATGGATCGCTACCTCATCTCCGAGATGCTCCTGCCCTTTCTCTTTGGGGTGGGGGCGTTTACCACCCTGGTGATGGCAGTGGGATCCCTGTTTGAGCTGGTGCGCCTGGTGGTAGAGGCGGGGCTGTCCCTTTCGGCAGCGTTGCAAGTGTTTGTGTTGCGGGCACCGGGGATCATCGTCCTGACGTTCCCCATGTCCATGTTGCTGGCAACACTGCTGGCCTATGGGCGCCTGTCTGCTGATAACGAGATCACTGCCCTGCGGGCCTGCGGCGTGAGTCTCTACCGTCTGGTGGTGCCTGCTCTCCTCCTCAGCCTCTTGGTGACGACGTTAACGTTTCTCTTCAACGAGCTGGTGGTGCCGGTGAGCAACCGCCAGGCGGCCCTGACTTTAAACCGTGCTTTGAACCGGGATCCGGACTTTCGCCGCGAGAACATTCTTTACCAAGAGTTTGGCGAGATCCTTACGCCCGAGCCGGACGGCAGTTTTTCCCGCCGGCAAGGGCTAACCCGTCAGTTCTATGCCCGCAGCTTCGATGGCCAGCAGATGCGCGGCGTCATTGTCCTCGATTTTTCCAACGAGGCTCTCAGCCAAATTCTCTTGGCGCAACGGGGGCGCTGGGATCCCCAGGAGAACCTCTGGGTGTTTGAAGAGGGCACCACCTACCTCGTTTCGCCCGACGGCACCTACCGCAACATCGCCACCTTTGCTCGGCAGGAGCTGCGTCTGTCGCGGGCGCCGCTGGATCTGGCCCAGGAGGTTCGCAGCCCCGAGGAGATGAACATTCAAGAGCTGCGCCGCTACATCGAAGTCCTCGCCAGCTCGGGGGATCTGCAAAGGGTACGCCGCCTCCAGGTCAACCTTAGCCAAAAGTACGCCATCCCCTTTGCCTGTCTGGCCTTTACCTTAATTGGGGCGCCTCTGGGCCTGCGCCCCCAGCGCACCAGTTCTTCTCTGGGCCTGGGCCTCAGCGTGCTGATTATCTTTGCCTACTACGTGCTGCTGTTTGTCAGCCAGGCGCTGGGGCAGATTGGGACGCTGGGGCCGGAGGTGGCAGCTTGGTTGCCCAACTTCATCTGCTCCGCAGTGGGGCTGGGACTGCTTTACCGAGCCAATCGCTAGGCTAGCTAGCGCAGGGGGATGAACTCGGTGCGGCCAATAATTTGTTGGCCTTGGTCGGAGAGGGCGTAGTTGATGAAGTCAGCCACCACGGGGCTGGTTTTTGGCGGCACCACCAAAAATACGTTGCGAGCCAGCGGGTAGCGGCCACTTTGAATGGCCTCGCGAGTGGGCATTTGGCCATCAATGGGCACCATCCTTACCGTTTGCTGGTTCTGCACCTGATCCACAGTGCTGTAGGTGATGCCATCTTCCCCCAAAGCCCGCAGAAGCGGAGTGGTGACATCTTGGGTGGCGGTGGTGAAGTAGGGCGGGTTGTCGGGGGCAAAGGGCAGCCCCAGCAGCACCAGCTCCTGGAAGACAGTGTAGGTGCCGCTCTGGGGGGCGCGGTTAAGAACACGAATCCGGCGATCCGGCCCCCCCACCTGGCTCCAGTTGGTGATCCGGGCCTGGAAGATATCGGCCAACTGCTGCAGCGTCAGGCCGCCCTTGTAAGGGTTGTTTACCCCCACCGCCACCGCCAGGGCATCTTTGGCCACCGGGATCGCCTGCAAACCCGCCTGCACCTCGCTGGCATTGAGGGGACGAGAGCTGGCAGCAAGCTGGATGCGGCCTTCCATGAGGGCCTTGAGGCCGGCATTAGAGCCATTGGGCTTGCCATCGGGGATCCCGTAGGTAATGGGAATACCAGGGTTGCGCTGGCTGTAGCCCGCCTTCAAGGCCAAGACAAGGCGCACCATGGTGACACTGCCATCCATCTGCAGCACCGCCGGGTTGGGCAGGGAAGTATCCAGGTTAACCGAGCTGGCAGGCAGATTGGGGGCTTGCGCCTGGGGAAGGTTGGGTGCTGTCGGGGCTTGGGGCTGGGCAGCCGGCATCTGGCCGGGGACAGAAGGCACGTTCCCTCGAGTTAGGAAGGAGTCCAATAGGCCGGAGCGATAGGCGTACCAGCCACCACCCCCCAAGAGGGCAATCAAGAAGATGTAGACAATTGGCGGCGGACCGGAAGGCCGCGGGGTCATGGAATTTCTCCTGAAGAACAGGGAGGATCTCCCTCTGTTGTATCAGCTGCTTGCCCCTTTGACGTGAGCAACAGGTCAAGGAACAAAGTCCCTCACCTCCCGTAACTCAATCACATCGGCGCGGGGATCTGCCTGCACGACTTCCAGTTCAATCCAAGTTGCCGGAGGAACCTGGCGTTCTAGGCGCACCGGCACCCGAAAGGCAATCTCCTCCAGCAGAGCCATGACGAGGTTTTCCTCCTCCCGCAGATAGCCCAAGACCAAGGCCCGCCAAATCTGCCCCGGTCGCTGGCGGAGGTACTCGATGCTCCAGTAGCGCTTGGACTTGCGCTCCACTTGAACCGCTTCTGCAGTGCCCGGCTCAATGGCCAGCAACAACTGCTGCACCTCGGCTTCGGTCAAGGGCAAGGGATCCCCCCGCAAAAAAGCCTTGATCTGGTAGTGGGCCACCAGATCCAGGTAGCGGCGAATGGGGGAAGTTACTTGACAGTAGGCATCGAGACCCAGCCCCGTATGTCGCCCCGGTTGGGTGGCCACCTCTGCCCGCGATAGACAGCGCATGATGGCAAAGGATCTCACCGGCCCCTGGGGATACAGATCCAAAACCTCCGGCGGGGGGAGCTCAGGAGCCGGCTGCAGGCGATAGGGCACTGGGATCCCATTTTGGCAAGCAAAGCGAGCGGCCACCTCGCCGGCCAGCACCATCATCTCCGCCACCATCTGCCGCGCCGGCGTATCCTCGATAACGCGCAGGTGGGGGGTCTCGTCAATGACCTTAATGTCCTGCTCCGGCAGGCCGATCTGGATGGCCCCTTGAGCCATCCGCCAGGCGTAGCGCCACTGGGCTGCCCGCGCAATGGCCGTCAATTGGGCCTCTGCCCCCAACTCCAGCATCTCGTCGGCATCGTCGTAGGTGAGGCGGTAGTTGACCTGGATTTGGCTAAGGCAGATCTCGTAGTTGCGCACGGCACCGTCGCATCCCAGCCAGATGCCGAAGCTGAGGGCAGGCCGCACCTCCCCCTGCACCAAGCTCATTAGGCCGGTGGACAGCTCCGGTGGAAACATCGGGATCACCCGCTCGGGCAAATAGACACTGGTACCCCGCCGGCGGGCCTCTAGATCCAGAGGATCCCCCCACTGCACCCAGCAACTGGGATCGGCAATGTGGATCCAGAGCTTGATCTCCTCCTCCGACCAAAACTCAACACTGAGGGCATCGTCGATATCGCGGGTGCTGGCGTCGTCAATGGTGTAGGTGTGGAGATGGGTGAGATCCCGCCGCAGATGGGGATCCAGGAAGGGAGGAGGGCCGCCCAGCAAAGTTTGGGTGTAGCGCTCCACCTCCTTAGGAAACTGGGTGGGGATCCCGGTGAGGCGCAAGGCCAGGTTCTCGTGGCGGCTCCACAGGCCCAAAGCCACCAAAGCCTCAAAAGCCCCCTGCGGCGTGTCGGGGAATCCCAGTAGCCGCAGCAGGTGGGAGGCCCGCTCGCGATCCGAGGGGGTAAGGTTGTGGGAAAGATCCTCATAGTTGCGAATGCTAGCTGCCGCTCCCTGCAGCGCTAGGCGCTCCAGCAGCTCCAGACGAGCTCGTTCCGCTGGGGTCCAAGTGTACTTTTGCCCAGGCTGGGCCACCGCTGCCCTTAGGCGGGCCTCAAACTCGGCCTGCTCCTGCTGCCGCTGCTGGGTAACAGCAATTTGGTGGAGGATTTCCTTCACCTGCGCCGGCGGGCGCGGCTCGTAGCCCTCCCCCTTTGCCTTGAAGTAGATGTAATCCTCGCTCAAGAGGCGGTAGGCAGCATAGGTGGAGACTGGGGAATCGTCAGAAAACAACAGCTGCGCCATCTCCGACAGGCTCAGGGGCCGGCGCTCCTCCTGAACCAATTCCCAAGCCAGAGCCAAGCTTTCGGGATCCAGCTTGGCCTGTACCGCCTGCCAGAAGCTGGGGATATCGGAAACCGTAAAGCTGGAATTGCCGTTGAGGGCAAACGTAATTTGGCGGGGGTGAACGCTATAAACCTGCCCTGAGGGCACCTCCAGGAGGAGATTCTTTTTGCCTTCTGTGCCCTGAACTACCGCCAATAGCCGCTCGTTATTGTGGCGGAACTCTACCAGCGTACCCTTTTCCACCCTCTCTACCCATCATGCTTGCTGCTGTCAACATTCTCTCCCAGCTCCCTCTCCCCTGGCCATGGGAAAAACCCGCCACGCAACTTTGAACAAAGCAGCTCCTCCCAGTTATTGCGGGATCGTTAGAGTGGGCTGCTGTTTGCGTATTGCCTGTGATATTTCTAAGGAAAGCTACCAAGCCAGTGAGGACCAGCAGCAGCAAGGTAGAGCCTTGACCGGAGATTGGCGGTCTCCCCATCCCCGGAAATTTATCTAGCTAGTCCCCTAGGCTTGTTGGCAACGACGAGGTTAGCCGTGAACAGCCCAAAGCGCCTACTAATTGTTGATGATGATCCCAATCTCATCCTCCTGGTGAAGGATTACCTGGAGTTTAGGGGCTACGAGGTGGTGGCAGCCAGCAATGGACGGGAAGCGCTGGAAATAATGCGCCACTGGACTCCGGATCTCATTGTCTGCGATGTGATGATGCCGGAGATGGATGGCTACACCTTTGTCCAGACCATTCGCTCTGATAGCACCACGGATTGGATCCCGGTCATTTTTCTGTCGGCGCGCGGGCAAACGACCGATCGGGTACGCGGGCTCAATACGGGGGCAGACGCCTACCTGGTCAAACCCTTTGAAGCGGAAGAGCTGGTGGCCCAGGTGGAAGCCGTCCTCAAACACACGGAGCGCCTGTTGCAAATGCGAAGTGTCGGCATTCAGCCGGTCATCAAGCTGGATCGGGAAGTTGAGCTGACCCCCACAGAAACCAAGGTGCTCCAGTATGTGGCTAGAGGGATGTCCAACCGCGAGATTGCCGAGGTGATGGGGGTGAGCCAGCGCACCGTCGAAAGCCATGTCAGCAACATGCTGGCCAAAACTGGCCTGCACAACCGCACCGAGCTGGCCCGCTGGGCCCTCGAAAGTGGTTTGGGCAGGGGCTGAGGGGCTACCGAGAGGACTTCTCTGCTGTCCGGGGCAACTTTTCTGCCCTTGTCTGTCGTTTTGGCAGCAAACTAATAAAGTGAGGTAACCGGTCAGGGTGCCTCTGTCCACTACGATCTAGACCCCATGGGATCCCGTTTCCCGCGTCCGGCCCGACCCATCCGCTCCGGCCACTATCCGGCCAAAGAGCTGTGCAGCCAGTGCGGCCTCTGCGATACCCGCTATGTCGCCTACGTCAAAGAAGCCTGTGCCTTCTTAAACCAGCAGTTTACCCGCCTGGAAGAGCAAACCCACGGGCAATCCCGCGAGTCGCTGCGCTCGGAGTCGACTGCCGTTAGCGACAGCGACTACTTTGGCGTCTATGAGGCAATGTACACGGCCCGCAGGCGGGATCCAATCCCGGGTGCCCAGTGGACGGGCATCGTCAGCAGCATCGGCATGAAGGCCCTCAGCAGCGGCCTAGTAGAAGGGGTGGTGTGCGTGCAGGCGGATCCCCAGGATCGCTTTCAGCCGCGGCCTGTCTTGGCGCGTACTCCGGAGGCGGTCTTGGCGGCGCGGGTTAACAAGCCAACCCTATCCCCCAATCTCTCCGTCCTGGAGCAGGTGGAGCAAAGTGGTCTCAAGCGCCTCTTGGTTATCGGGGTGGGCTGTCAGATCCAGGCTTTGCGGGCGGTGGAGAAAAAGCTGGGCCTAGAGAGGCTTTACGTGCTGGGCACGCCCTGTGTGGACAATGTCAGCCGCGCCGGCCTGCAGAAGTTTTTGGAAACCACCAGCCGCTCCCCGCAAACGGTGGTGCACTACGAGTTCATGCAGGACTTCCACATCCACTTCAAACACGAAGACGGCTCGGTGGAAAAGGTGCCTTTTTTCGGCCTCAAAACCAAGGAACTAAAAGATGTGTTTGCCCCCTCTTGCCTTACCTGTTTCGACTACGTCAACGGCCTGGCAGATCTGGTGGTGGGCTACATGGGATCCCCCTTTGGCTGGCAGTGGCTGCTGGTGCGCAACTGGCGCGGGCGGGAGCTCTTGGATCTGGTTTGGGAAGAGCTGGAAACCCAACCGGTGATCTCGCAGGGATCCCGGCGAGCGGCAGTGCAGCAGGGGATCCAAGCCTACGAGCAAGCCCTGAGCTTGCCCATGTGGCTGGCTCGGATCCTGGGGGCAGCAATCCAGCGCTTTGGGCCCCGTGGCCTGGAATATGCCCGCTTTTCCATTGATTCCCACTTTGTCCGCAACTATCTCTACCTGCGCCGCCACTACCCCCACAAGCTGGAGCAGCATGTCCCTCCCTTTGCCCGGCGCATTGTAGAGCAGTACCAACTCCCCTCTCCCTAGCTGGAGGTGAGGTAGCGGATCCCGGCTTCCGCCCAGCGGTCGATGGCCTGGCCCAAGCGCTGGCAATCGGCAATCAGGCTAATTCGCACATAGCCTTCCCCCCCTTCCCCAAAGGCGCTGCCAGGGGTTACGACCACGCCCGTAGATTCCAGCACCCGCAGGGCAAACTCCGTCGATCCCTCGGGAGTGCCATCGGCAGTGCGGGGGGTCGGGATCCAGAGGTACATTGTTGCCCGCGGCGGCTCAATCTGCCAGCCCAGCTCCGCCAGGCGGCCAATGAGATAGTCGCGCCGGCGGCGGTAGCGCTCCTGCACCTGCTGTAGGTAGCTCTCTGGCAGGGCCAAAGCCGTCTCGGCCGCCTTTTGCAGTGCGCCAAAAATGCCGTAGTCGAGGTTGGTTTTCAGGGTGCGCAGGCTCTGGATAATCTGGCGGTTGCCCACCACAAAGCCCACCCGCCAGCCAGCCATGTTGTAGGTCTTGGAGAGGGTGTGGAACTCCACGGCCAAGTCCTTGGCGCCAGGGATCTGCAGCAGGCTGGTGGGCCGATAGCCGTCAAAGGCCAGCTCCGCGTAGCACAGGTCGTGCACCAGAATGAGCTCATAGCGGTGGGCAAAGGCCACCACTTCTTCAAAAAACGAGCGGGGCGCCACCGCCGCCGTTGGGTTGTTGGGGTAGTTGAAGTAAAGCACCCGCGCCTGCTTGGCCACCTCCGGCGGGATCTCCTGCAGGTCAATGAGCCACCCCTTTTCGGGGCGCAGCAGCAGCGGGTAGATCTGCCCGCCGGCAATCATGGGGCCGCGAAAATGGGCCGGGTAGGCGGGGCTGGGCACCAGCACCAGATCCCCCGGATCCACATAGGCCAAGGCCAGGTGGGTCAGGCCCTCTTTGGATCCCAAAAGAGGCAGCACCTCTCCATCGGGATCCAGCTCCACTCCATAGCGGCGCCAGTACCACTCAGCAATTGCCTGGCGGAAGCTGGCCGTGCCCTCAAAGGGAGGGTAGCCGTGGTGGACAGGATCGGCAATGGCCGCCTGGGCCGCCTCCACCACCGGCTGGGGAGTGGGGCCATCGGGGTTGCCCATGCCCAGATCGATCAAATCCAACCCCTGCTGGCGGGCGCGGGCCTTCAGCTCATCCAGACGGGCAAAGACATAGGCAGGCAGCTTGCGTAGGCGTTGGGCGGGGGCAAGGTTCATAAAACCAGTCCAGAGGGGGCTGACTTGGGGTTAACTGCACAGCTTATCGCCAGAGCTGCTCCCAAGGCAATGCAGAGCAGAGCCAGCCTTGGGCAGCAAGAAAACCAACGGCTAGGATGGAGATCTAGCTTTGGCCTTTTGGCGATTGGAGTCGTGCCCCTACCTGTAGTTGCCGTTGTGGGTCGCCCCAACGTGGGCAAATCCAGTCTCGTCAACCGCCTGGCAGGGACGCGGGCGGCCATTATCCACGACGAGCCCGGCATAACGCGGGATCGCCTCTACCAAGAGGTGGAGTGGAATGGGCGCCGCCTGCGGGTGGTGGACACAGGCGGGCTGGTTTTTGGCGACGACAGTGAGTTTCTGCCCCACATCCGCCAGCAGGCCATGCTGGCAATGGCCGAGGCCCATGCCGTCATCTTCGTGGTGGATGGCCGCGAGGGGCTAACTCCTGCTGACAAAGAATTGGCCGATTGGCTGCGCAAACAACCCCTGCCGGTGGTGGTGGCTGTCAACAAGTGCGAGTCAGGGCAACTGGGCCTGGCCCAGGCGGCAGCTTTTTGGGAGCTGGGGCTGGGGGAACCGATCCCCTGTTCCGCCATCCACGGCAACGGAGTGGCAGAGGTACTGGAGGCGGTGCTGCCTCATCTGCCGGAAGGAGAGGAAGCTGCCGGTGAAGCAGAGCCCATTGCTGTAGCCATTGTCGGCCGGCCCAATGTGGGTAAGTCCAGCCTGCTCAACCGCCTGGTGGGATCCGAGCGGGCCATTGTCAGCCCCATTGCTGGCACCACCCGCGATGCCATCGACACTCTGGTGGAGTGGGAGGGGCAGAGCTATCGCCTCATCGACACGGCCGGGATCCGCAGGAAAAGCCGGGTGGAATATGGGGTGGAGTTTTTCAGCATCAACCGCGCCTTCAAAGCCATCCGGCGCTCGGATGTGGTGCTGCTGGTCATTGACGCCCTGGAGGGGGTAACCGAGCAGGATCAGCGGCTAGCTGGCCGCATTGAGGAAGAAGGCCGCGCCTGCATCATCGTTGTCAACAAGTGGGACGCGGTGGAAAACAAAGATACTTACACCATTAACGAGTACACCCGCGAGATCCGCGAGCGGCTTTATTTCATTGACTGGGCACCCCTGTTGTTTGTCAGCGCCCTCACGGGGCAGCGCACCCACAAGATCTTTGCCGAGGTCAACACGGCGGTAGCCGCCCATCGCAAACGCATCCCCACCTCTGTGGTTAACGAGGTGCTGCAGGATGCCCTTGCCTGGCAGTCACCCCCCGCCAACCGCCAGGGCAGGCAGGGTAGGATCTACTACGGCACTCAAATAGGGGAGCGGCCCCCTACTTTCCTCCTCTTTGTCAACGATCCCGATCTCTTCAAAGAAAACTACCGCCGCTACCTGGAAAAGCACTTCCGGCAAAACTTGGACTTCACCGGCACTCCCCTCCGCTTTATCTGGCGCGGCAAGTCCGAGCGGCGGGTGGGCCAGGAAGTGCGCAAGCTAGAGGGATCCCTGGCCTCCCCCTAGGACTCCACAGCGGCAAGACAACAGCTTTTTTCTCTTGAGCAAACCGCAAACAAGGCTTATGGCTGTGGATGCCAACGTCAAAACTCTAGTGGAAAACCGCCGCGCCCGCTTTGAGTACGAGATCTTGGAGACCTACGAAGCCGGGCTCCAGCTAACCGGCACAGAGGTGAAATCCATCCGAGCCGGCAAAGCCAATCTCCAGGACGCCTTTGCGCTCTTTCGCGATGGCGAGGCCTGGCTGCACAACCTGCATATTGCCCCCCACGGAACTACCAGCAAGGAACTCAACCACGATCCCACCCGCCGCCGCAAGCTGCTATTGCACCGCCGTGAGATCGACCGCCTGCGGGGCTTGGTGGAGCAGAAGGGCCTGACTGTGGTTCCCCTGCGGCTGGTGCTTAACCGCGGCTGGATCAAGGCCCACCTGGGCGTGGCCCGCGGCAAAAAGCTCCACGACAAGCGGCGAGCCATTAAGGAACGGGAGACGCGGCGGGAAATCCAGCGGGAGCTCAAGGGGCGCTAAGGCCCGCCAACTCCCGGTAGCTCCAAGGGGGTAACCTGCGCTCTCCAATGGCACTGGCGCCCTTGCTGCAGCTTCAGGGAGAGGCTCGGAAGCAAGATCCAACTCGGTCGGCCCCCCAGGGGGAGGTAGGGTCCGCTGCCTAGGGAGTTCTAGGCACCCGGGAGAGGGAAGAAGCGCTCGGTGGCTTGCACCCGCTCACACCAGGCGCGGATGTTGGGGAAGGGTTTGAGGTCGAAGCCACCCTGCTCAGCCACATGGGTGTAGGTAAAAAGGGCCAGATCTGCAATCGTGTAGCGGTTACCCACGAAGAACGCTTTCCCCCGCAGATGGCCTTCCATGATCTCCAAAGCCTCCGTGCCAAGTTTCCGGTTCTGGGCAATCAGCTCGGCGTTGGCCTCGGCTTGTCCAGTCCGCACTAGGAAGCGAGTGGTGGCAATGTAGCGGGCAATGCGGGTCTGTTCAAAAAGGAGCCATTTCAAGATCTCAGCCCGCTCCAGCCGCGTTTGGCCGTAGAGGGGGGTGTCTTCTGCTAGGTAAACCAAGATTGCCGCCGACTCGGCCAAGACCGTGCCATCTTCCAGCTCCAAGGCCGGGATCTGGCCCAGGGGATTCTTGGCCAGGTACTCGGGGCGGCGATTTTCTCCAGTTCTGGAATTGACCTCAACCGTCTCGTAAGGGATCCCCAACTGCCTGAGGAGCAGCTCCACTTTGTAGCAATTGCCGGAGGTGGGGATCCCGTACAGTCGCAGCATGGTCGTCAGCCTCAGCCTATAACTTTACCATCACTATCATCGCCTGCGGGACCCTCTTGCACCCCTAGGACTCCAGCCGATAGCCGAAGTTGCGCAGCAGGTGCTCGGAGCGCCGCCAGTGGGGCTGGACCTTGACAAAGAGCTCCAGGTATACCTTGCCGGCAATGAGCTTTTGAATCTGGAGGCGGGCGGCCTGGCCAATCTGCTTGAGCCTTTCTCCTCCCTTGCCGATGAGGATCCCTTTTTGCGAGTCCCGCTCCACGTAGAGGGTGGCTAGGATACGGGTAACGGTGGGGGTTTCTTCCACCTGGTCAATGGTCACGGCTACCGAGTGGGGCACCTCCTCGCGGGTGTGCAGTAGCACCTGTTCCCGGATAAGCTCCGCCATGATGAATCGCTCTGGTTGATCGGTTACCAGGTTGGGCGGATAGTAATAGGGCCCGGGGGGCAGCAGGTCAACAGTAGCCTGGATGAGGGGCGCCAAACTGCTGGGATCCAACGCCGACACCCAGACGACGGGGGCGTCGGGCCGCAGGGCTTGGTAGCTCTCCTGGTGAGCCTGGCGCCTGGCCGCGTCTTTGGGCAGGAGATCGGCTTTGTTGCAGACAAGGATGCAGGGGGTAGCAGCAGGGATCCGCTCGGCGATAAAAGCATCTCCCCGCCCTGCCGGCACCGAGCCATCCACCACAAAGAGGACGACATCCACGCTCCCAATGGCAGCCTGGGCGTTGTGCACCAAGATCTCCCCCAGGCGGTGGTGGGGCTTGTGGATGCCGGGAGTATCCACCCAGATGATCTGGGCTTGGGGCAAGGTAAGGATCCCGCGCAGGCGGTTGCGGGTGGTCTGAGCCACGGGGGAGGTGATGGCAATCTTCTGGCCCACCAGGGCGTTCATGAGGGTGGACTTGCCCACATTGGGCCGTCCAATGAGCGCTGCAAACCCTGACTTAAACCCTGCTGGGGCAGTCGGGAGGGCAGAGGGCTCCAGCTCCCTCGTTCGAGCTGGCTCCAGCGCTTCTGGGATCCCCTGCCCTGCGAGATCCGGAAGCGGAGAATAGCTGGCATGCTCTTCCTGCTGTTCTGCTGCCATTATTGCGAACCCTATTTCTGGTAGGTGGGCAAGAAGTGCTCCTGGTCATTGTCCAAAGCTAGCAAAGCCTCGGGGAGGGGTAGGGAAAGAGATCCCAGACTGGCCAGGGTCGTGCCGGGGTAGTAGAAAGCGAGGATCTGGGCCGCATTCAACCCCTGCCGGGCCAAGGTGTAGGCGCCGTACTGACTCAGCCCCACCCCATGGCCAAAACCGCCGCCGATAAAGCGGTAGCCCGTCAGCTGCTGGCCCTGGTTGAGGGGCTCGATGCGGAATAGGGTGCTGTAGAGGCGGGGAAAGGCCAGGCGCACCTGATCCTTGCGCAAAACCAGCGAGTAAGGCCCTTGGGGCGTCTGCAAGTCCACCCGCAGCGCCTGCACCCGACCACTGACCGAGCGCTCCAGAACCTGTAGCCTCTGGATGGTGGTCCATTCAGGCAGGGGGATCCCCAGGTAGTCTTGGTTAGCCCGCAGTTGGGCGTTTAGCTCAGCCAGGGATTGGGAGAACTCCCAGCGGAAAAGGGGGGATACCCCTGCTTCATTGAAACCCTCCCGCCGCCTCAGAAAGGCCTGCAAGTTGTCTTCTTGCCGCAAGTCAAAGACCAGCTCCGCCTGGGGGGCAATGTCGGCGCGAGGGCGCAAGTAAGGGCGGGGCTCACCGTCCCACACCTCTTCAAAGCCCGCAGAGATGCCGCCATTGGCAGAGGAATAGACGGCATCCACCAGCTCGCCATTGTAGGTAAGTACCAAACCGGTGGTCTGGCGAATGGCCTCGTCAGCCCGCGGGTGGGTTCCCGTCAGCCCCTTGTAAACCTGGCAGTGGGTGTTGGCACAGAGGTGGTAGTCGTCAATCTGAAAGCGGTGCAGGTTCTTGAGGGCGTAGGTGCGCGCCAAGATGGCCTGGGCGGCCATGGCAGCAAAGGGAGCCCCCGGCCCTACCTCATGGGGCACCACCCCCCGCAAATAGGTTTCCAAGGGCACGGCGTTGACCACGGTGTAGCTGCCGTAGGCGTTAGGCTGAATGGTAATCGAGCCAGCATAGTAGCGGTCGTTCACCTGCAGATAGCCGGCATCCGAGGTTACCCGAAGCCGGGTGCGGTGGTAGCGAAAGTAACCATGCACCCAGCTCAGCTGTGGCTGCTGGCGCCGCTGTTGCACCTCCAGCCGCACCTGGGGGATCTCTTTTGCTTGCGCATATTGTTGAATCTGGAGCAGTTGTTGGGGAGTGTAGGCGCGGCTGGCCCACACCTGCCATTCCTGGGGCTGAGCAATCTCAGTGCGGATCCCTAGAGCCTGCCAATAGTTGGCGCTGGCCTCGGCGCTCTCAAAACTTTTGTGACTGCTGAGGATAAGGCGGTAAACGGTTTCTGGATGGGCTAAGGCGCGGTTGACGATCCCAACGGTTACTCGCGGGGTGCGCTGCGTTTGTGTGCTGCCGTCGGCCTGGGGAAATTCCAGCGTCAGCAGCGACCCAGTTGGTGCCGCCAACTCCACCTGATCCTTCTCAGAACGACCAAAGTGCTGCAGGATGCCCACCCGTAAAATCGGGTTCTGCGGGGTAACCACCGTCGCCCAAGTCTTTCCAGGAGGGGCGCCGGCAGCGCGAAACGCCAAAGCCGCCAGCAGCACACCCAAGCCAGAAATGAGCGTACTCTGCAAGGGGGGCCGAGGCTGGGTGGGGGGAGGTTGGTAACTGGGCATGGACGCTTTATGCTGATAACGCACCCCGTTGATTCTACCTGCATCTCTTTGGCCTACCCCTGTATGGATGCTTTTTTCCCCTCTACCCCCCCTCCTCTGCGCAAGGGAGCCGGCTGGCGACTGGGCTGGGATCCGGCGCGATCCCCGTTTGTGGCCCTGGTGGGGGGAGAAACGTGGGCGCTGGAGCTAACTCAAGAAGAGTGGCAAGCTTTTGGGCAGGGGGTGTACTGCCTGCAGCAGGATATGGAAGCCATAGCCTCCCAACTGATGGCAGAAGAGAGCATCACTCTGGAGCGAACTTTCCCCTGGCTAACTTTGATTGCCAGTGGCAGCCCCACTGCCTGGGATCTTTACCTACAGTTGCATCAGGGCCGGCGCGGCGAAGGCTTCTGGCCAGCAGAGGCTGTCCCAGGGCTGTGTCGTGCTCTTGCCCAGTTGCGGGAGCAAGGCAAAGTTTAGATCCAGTAATGGCCCAGGGAATTCGTTAGGATGGTTGCAGTGGGGCAGCGCCAGAACCCTCATGTCGACAGCTTCAGAGCTCAAGCCGGCTCAGCCTCGCGACTGCCGAGATTGCCCTCCAGATGGCCAGCCAATTACCATTGCCCTAGCCAAGGGAGCTTTGCTAGCCGATGCTATCCGCTGTTTGCAGCAGGTAGGGATCGACTTCAGCCGCTTTCTGGATCCGGCCAATCGCCTCTTGCGCATTGAATCCCCCACCCAATTCAAGGGACAGCGCTACGCGGCGCTGCTGGTGCGCAACCAGGACGTGCCAGTGTACGTGGAGTACGGCCAGGCCCAACTGGGGATTGTCGGCTACGATGTCCTGCGGGAGCGCTACGCCGGCAGGAAAGCGGAGGTAGCCCACCTGTTGGATTTAAAGTTTGGCTACTGCCGCATGGCGGTGGCTCTTCCCCAAGACAGCCCCTACACCTCAGCGGCCCAGTTGCCTCCCTATGCCCGGGTAGCTTCCAAGTTTGTCCGCTGCGCCCGCGAGTATTTCGACCGCCTGGACTTGCCGGTGGAGCTCATCTCCCTCTCTGGCTCGGTGGAGCTGGCTCCCCTTGTTGGCATGGCTGATGCCATCGTGGACTTAGTAGCCACCGGACGTACCCTGCGGGAAAATGGCCTGGTGGAACGGGACTGTCTCTTCGAGAGCACAGCCCGCCTGATTGCCCATCCCACCAGCTACCGGGTTAACCAGCAGCCCATTGGCGAGTTGGTGGCTCAGATCCGGGAGCGCTGGCTGGGCTCTGTACTAGCAGTTGGCTAGCCGTGAACTACCCCCTAGGCAGGTGCCTGACGACAAGGCTTTTGTCTCTTCCTCTGCCCCAGTGGATACCGGGCTCCTGTCCCCAGAGCAGACGGGGTATTGACACTCCCCCGACACTAAAGCTGGTGAGCGACTCTTTTCCGCCCCGCCCTTCGGACAGCCCTAGGAAGGCTTGAGGGTTTGCGGGGAAGACAGACCGCCCTTCTGCTCCCTTCTGGAGGTCAGCATCGGGTTGAGGGTTGCAAACCCTACCGACAGAACTCCGTCCCCCTGACGCGAGCAGGCAAGTCAACGGGAGGAAGGAGGAAAGAGCCCCTGTACTCGTAGGGTCAGGGCTGGGAGGATGTCAGGATTGCGTACAATGGGGGCATTGGTTTAATTGCCCCAGCAGATTCAAAACAGGTTTTTCGAGGTTGATTATGCGGTACCGTCCCCTACTCGCCATCCTGTTGGCCCTCTGTCTGAGCGTCTTCGCCTTTCGGGCTGAGGCGGCCAAGGCTCCTCTAACCTACGACCAGATCCGCAACACGGGCAAGGCGGCCATTTGCCCTTCGGTCTCGGACGATGCCCGCGGCCGCATTGAGGTGCCCAAGGGGGGATCCCTAAAGCTAACCGATGTCTGCTTCCAGCCAGTGCAAATTGAGGTGGAAGAAGAAAAACGGAACGGGGAAAAAGAGTTTATCAAGGCCAAAAACATTATGATCTCGGCGGCCACGCTGGGACCGATTAAGGCGGAAGTCACCCCTAAAGACGGCGGGTTGGAGCTCAAAGTGGTGGATGGGATCACTTTTCAGCCGACCACCGGTCAGTTACCCCGCGGCGAGCGGGTGCCCTTTTTGTTTAGCGTGAAAGACTTGGTGGCTACCGCTCCAGGATCCGCCATCGATCCCTCAACGGACTTTGAAGGAGAGTTCTTGGTGCCTGGCTACCGTACCAGCAGCTTCCTCGACTCGCGGGGGCGCGGCTCCAGCACTGGCTACGACACGGCTGTAGGGCTGCAGGCAGCTAAGGAGGACTTTGCTGCCAACCGCAAGGTGGACGAGATCTCCCAGGGGAAAATGTCGCTGCGCATTGCTCGCGTGGATCCCAGCAGCGGAGAAATAGGTGGCTCCTTTGTGAGCATTCAGCAATCTAGCACCGAGCAGGGGGCACTGAAACCTCGCACCGTTCGCGTTCAGGGCCTGTTTTATGCGCGGCTGGCGCAGGAGTCCTAAAAAAGCTTGAGGCAGCTCATACCCGAGGCAGGGATCTCTCCCTGCCTATTTGTTCCTGCCAAGGGTGCAGCAGTGGCAGGTCTTGGGGTAGGCACCTTACACCCCTCTCTGCGGGTTGACGCCAGCCAGGAGCTATGGCCTTCGAGGAGCGCAACAGGCATGGCCAACTACGACTGGATCGTCATCGGGGGCGGGATCACAGGGGCGGCCCTAAGCTATGAGTTGACCCGCCAGGGGGGATCCGTTCTTCTAATTGAAAAGGAGGCGCTGCCGCCCAGTGCCACTCGCTACAGCTACGGTGGCCTGGCCCATTGGGCGGGGAAAACCCCCCTCCTCAAAGCCCTGGGGGAGGAAGGGATCCAACGCTATCGCACCCTCTCAGAGGAGCTGGAGGCGGATCTGCAATTTCGCGAGCTGGATCTGCTCCTGCTGATTGCTCCTGGCTACTCCGTGGAAAGCGTGGAGGCGGATCTGGCTGACTGTCGCATCCCACCCCAGCGCATTTCCGTGGAGACGGCCTGTGAGCTGGAGCCCCTCTTGAATCCGGTGGCCCTGGAGGGCGTGCTCTGGGCGCGACATGGCCACATTCATCCCTGGCTGACGACGCTGGCTTTTCAGAAGGCTTTCCAACGCCTGGGGGGATCCCTGCTTTTGCAAACCGTAACCGGCTTGCGGCGGCAGGGGCAGCGGATCACGGGGGTGGAGACCCCTACAGGCTGCTATGGGGCAGCCCAGGTGGTGGTGTGCGCCGGCGGCTGGACGCGGGCTCTGTTGCGCCAGGCCGGGATCTGGGCCCCTATCTACTTCACCCACGCCGAATCCCTTGAGCTGGAGCCTGCAGAGGTGCGGTTGAGAACCATTGTCATGAGTGCGCCCGTGCAGCGCCTGGAGCTGGAGCGGCAAGCCGGCCACCCCGACCGGGATCCCCTCTGGGACAAGCCGGGGCAGGAGATCTGCCCGCCGATTTTGGATGTCGGGATCCTGCAATTTCTAGACGGCAGCCTTCGCCTGGGCCAGATCAGTCGGGTGCTGACGGATCCCCAGGCCGAGGTGGATGCCGCCGCTAGCGAAGCGCAAATCCGCTCCCAAGCAGAGCGCTACTTGCCGGCAGTAGCTCACTTGCCCGGGCGCTGGCGCCACTGCTTAGTGGCCTTTAGCAGCGATCACCACCCTCTGGTGGGATCCCTGCCCGGCTGGGAAGGGCTGCAACTCTTTTCCGGCTTCAGCAACCCCTTGGCCATTGTGCCAGCCTTGGCCCGCCGCTTTGCCCAGCAGGCCTACGGACAGGCCGATGAGTGGCTTCCCAGTCTCTCACCAGCGCGCTTTGCTGGGTTCTCAGCCGCTGCCCCTCTCCCTCAGGGATAGGGGCAAAAGAATCCTCCCTCCTTGCTCAAGACCCCTCCTCAGCCGGCGGTGTCTCCAGCAGGTCTTCCAGGCTCAGTTGGACTTGGCGCTGCAAGGCCCGAATGGCTTGATATTCCTGTTGAATACTGGCCTGGTACTGGGCAGCAAGGGCGGTGTTGCCCTCGGAAAAGGCTTGATCCCAAAGCTGGGTCCAGTAGCGGTAGCGCTTTTGGCGAATCTCCAGCTCCATGTTGGCCAAGGCGGCGCGCACCACCAGCTGGGGGCGCATCAGGGCAATACGGGTTGTTTCATCCAGCCAGAGCAGGTGGCTAAGGCGCTCGTTGAGCTCATCGTCTTGGGCGCAGAGGGTGCGCAAAGCCGTCAGCAGAGCCTCTCCCTGCTCTTCCAGCTCCGGTTGCACTGCCAGTAGCTCCAAGATCCGCTGCCACAACTCCCGGTGGGGACGGAAGCTAAATTGCAGCTCTCGCTCCAGCAAGGTGTGGCGGATCTCGCGGCGGTACTCGGCAAAATGCAGGAAGATCTGCAGAAGGTGGGACTCTGCTTGCAACAGTTTGGATCCCTTGTTGGCAGAAAGTTGCTGGGGTTGAGCCCAGCGGTGCTGGCGTACGGCACGGCGCAGATCCTCTTCCAGGTCGCGGCTAAGGCGGGCGTTGCCGCGGCTAAGCAATTCTGCCACCTTGTGAATGTACAGAGAGCGCCACTGTCCGCCCAAGCCAGCCAACAAGTGCACCAGCGCCTGATAGGCCTGCTGGAAATCGGCAGCTTGGCTGAGATCTCGACCGGCCAGCACCTGCTCAATCTGCCAATCCAGCCATAGGGGAGCCTGAGCCAGCAGGGCCTCCAATTGGGAAGCGGGGTGCTGCCGCAGGAACTCGTCGGCATCTTTCCCAGCGGGGAGGGTGAGGATGCGCAGCTCAATTTCCCCCCGCCGCGCCTGCTCTTCAATGGCTGCGATAGCCCGGTTGGCGGCGTTGAACCCGGCGGGGTCGGCATCGAAGTTGAGAATGAGCCGCTTAGACTGCGTATAGCGCAGCAAGGCCTTGACCTGCTGCGGCGTCAGGGCCGTGCCCATGGCGGCTACAGCATAGGCAATCCCGGCTTGGTGTAGGGCGATGACATCGAAGTAGCCCTCCACTACCAAGACTTGGTCGGCCTTGGCAATGGCGTCGCGGGCAAAGTTAAGGCCGTAGACCACCTGGCTCTTGTTAAAGAGCTCCGTTTCCGGGGAGTTGAGGTACTTGGGCTGCTCCTCTCCCAAGGCTCTGCCGGCAAAGCCAATTACCCGCCCCTGGGGATCAAAAATGGGCAGCATGATGCGGTTGCGAAAGCGGTCGTAGTGGCCAGATCCCTGCTGGCGCGGCACCAGCAAGCCGGCTTCTTCCAGGAGCTTGACCGGCTGGCCCTTCTGGTTAACCAGGTATTCGTAGAGCGACTGCCACCCAGGGGGAGCAAAGCCAATTTGAAACTTTTGCCAAGTCTCTTCGCTTAGGCGCCGGCTGTGCAAATACTCGCGGGCTGCAGCTCCCACCTGGGAGCGGAGAGCATGCCGATAGAAATCGGCAGCCAGGGCCAAAATCTCCAGCAGCTTTTCCCGGTGGGAGAGTTGGCGCTCGTAGTCCTGGGACAGGGATCCCTTTGGCTCCGGCAGGGGCAGGTGGTAGCGCTGGGCCAGGTGGCGCACGGCGTCGGCAAAGGAAAGATGCTCGGTCTGCATGACAAAGCGAATCACATCTCCCCCTGCCCCACAGGCGAAGCACTTGTAGATCTGCTTGCTGGGGCTGACCTGAAAGCTGGGCTTGTGGTCGTTGTGGAAAGGACAGAGGCCGACGAAATTCTTGCCCCGCTTGTGCAGCACCACCTTTTCGGCCACCACCTCGACAATATCGGCCCTTTGGAGCACCAGTTGAATGAACTCGGGGGGCAGACCGCTCATGGTTTGGAGGGATCCGAACCTCAAGGTAGGCGGGGGAAACTCGACAGGCCGTCTTTTGACGGGGCTCAAGGGGCCTGGGATAATGAGCATGCCTTGAAGGCTGGTTTTTGGTCAATGCCTAAGATGAAAATGCAAATTGTCAAGCCTTTTTTTATAGGGCTTTTGTTGGCCATCTCTACCCTCTTTTGGAGTCCACAAGTGGCTTCTGCAGAGCCAGACTTGGCCTTGGGAGCCAAGGTTTTTCAGGCCAAATGTGTGGGCTGTCATCTCAACGGGCGCAACTCTATAGTGCCGGCCAAAAATCTCTCCCTAGCTGCCCTGCACGAGTACCACGTCGATACGCCTGAGCTCATCCAAGCCCAGGTGCGCAACGGCAAAGGGGCCATGCCTGCTTTTGGCAAGCTCCTCAAGCCAGAAGAGATCGAGGCGGTGGCCGCCTACGTTCTGGATCGCGCTGAGCACAACTGGAGCAAGGGCTGATGGGAAAAGAAGGTGCTCAGAACCCCGCCTTACTAACCCAAAGCTTGGCGGAAGGGCAGGGATCCCGCCGCCGGCTCCTGTCAGTTGGCATAGGGGCCCATGGGCTGGTGGCCGTCGGCATCTCCGCCCATGGAGTGGTGGCCATTGGCGTGGTGACCCACGGCATTCTCTCCATTGGCCTGGTAGCCATGGGCGCCCTCTCCTTTGGGCTGGTGTCGATGGGCTTGGCCAGCGCCGGCCTGGTGTCCATGGGCCTCTCCAGTTGGGGTCAGCACAGCATGAGCGTGACCGAATCCCACGGCTCCCATCACCATCCTTAGCTTTTGTTGGCCGGATCCTGCCTAGTTCCCTTTCCACCTAGCGTTGTTAAGGAGTATTTACAATGTTCAGTTGGCACAGTTACCTGGCCTTGGCCAAGAAATCTCTGCTGGCCCTGGGAATGAGCGTTGTGCCCCTTTCTTCTGCTTGGGCCCATGTGACTGTCCATCCCAAAGAGGCCCCGGCGGGCAGCGTTGCCAAGCTCACCTTCCGCGTGCCCCATGGCTGCGATGGCTCCCCAACCATTCGCCTGCGGGTGCAGATCCCGGAAGGGGCCACCTCGGTGAAGCCGATGGTGCACCCCCTCTGGAAAATTGAGACGGTGAAAAAGCCGCTGGATAAGCCCTACGAGTCCCACGGGAAGATGATCACCGAAACAGTGGCCGAGGTGATCTGGAGCGGCGGATCCCTGCCGGATGAGTTCATGGATGAGTTCAGCCTCATCCTCAGGCTGCCGGATCGCCCCGGCGAGACTATCCCCATCCCGGTCATCCAGGAGTGTGAACAAGGCATGTACCGCTGGATCCAGGTGGCGCAGCCGGGGGAGGATCCCAAAAACCTGCCAGAGCCGGCGCCGCTGCTGAAGCTGACGGACAAAGGAGGGACCCACGGCCACGGCCATGGCGCTCGCTAGCCGGGTTGCCGCTGGAATCATGTCTTTTTTGCAAAAAGGGATCCTCTTCTGGATTCGGGTGGGTCTCCTGGGCACCCTGCTGTGGGTGGGCGGGATCCAGCCCGTTTTTGCCCATGCCAGCTTGCTCTCCACCTTTCCCGAAGATGGAGCAATCCTGCAGGAAGCGCCGGCGCGGGTGCGGCTGGTCTTCAATGAACCTGTGCAGCTCACGCAGCTCCAGGTTTTGGACGGCAACGGCCAGGTGCTACCCCTGGAAAACTTGGTTAGCACGGGCAACGCACCGCAGGGGGATTTGCCGGCGGAGATCCCGGAGGGGGTTTACATCGTCAGTTGGCGGGCCATCTCTGCCGATTCCCACCCGGTAAGTGGTTCGTTTGCCTTTCAGGTGGGGACGGCGGATCCGGGGCTGTTGCAGGCGGCGAGGGCAGCCCAAGCGGGGGATCCCTTCTATTGGCCGCTGGTGGGAGTGCGCTGGGGGATCTACCTGGGCAGCCTGTTTGTGGTGGGCGTGCTGGGTGGGTGGCGGCTGCTGCGGGGGCGGTCGGGCGCTGCAGAGGAAATAGAGCTCTCTGCCGAGGCCTGGGCTTTTGCGGCTGCCTGGCTCACCCTCAGCCTGACGCTGGTGGCTTTGAGTTTGCACCTGGCCCAGCTCTACCCCCACTTTGCCGGGCCGGAGCTGCTGAGCGTGCTGGCCTCTCCCTATGGTTGGGGCACAGGGCTGCGGCTGGTGGGGCTGGGGATCCTGATCTGGGCCTGCGAGAGCGGCCCTGGCTGGGCCAGCGGATTGGGGTCGATGGCGGTGATTGGCTCGTTTTTGCCCATCGGCCATGCCCTCACTAGCGAGTATCCAGCAGGGACGATGGCCCTCTTGGGGCTGCATCTAGCCGGCTCGGCTTTTTGGGTGGGGGGGTGGGGGGGCCTGGAGCGCCTGCTAAGCC
>NZ_JANSIV010000023.1:0-1705 GCF_047502705.1 Synechococcus sp. H70.1 | reverse complement strand
CAGATCCGTTCATCACCGCCTTTGGCAACTTCTCCGAGCTGCGGCGGGTGATCGACACAGTTAACAGAGGCACCCCCGTCGATCAGCTTAGCCTGGCCGACCAGACCACGCTGCAGACGGCGGGCTGCATGTTGGGCATGCTGGCCGACAACATTCTGCGGATTGAGGCTGCAGCAGCTCGTGGAGATCGATTTGCTCAGGATCTCCGACGAGATATCAATGATAGCCGTGACGGAGACACTGACGGCGATCGCCAAATCTTGGATAACCCTGCTAGCCAGCGTGCTTATCTCCCGCTGCGCTACATCTTCCCCACCAGAGACTTTGACGAGACTGATCCCATAGAGAGCGAGCGGCGAGGCGCCTACTCCTGGCTGCCGGCTGCCACCTACCAGGCAGTAACCGACCTCACACAAGTGGCTCTTCGGCCTCGCTCCACCATCAACGACTGGCGTTTGCCCCATGCCATTGCTCCTTGCCCCAGCAGCACCCTACTCGGTGGCAACCATCCCAACAGCAACCAGATGGAGCTGATCCAGGTCGGCAACCAGTGCCGTCGCGTGCCCTTCAAAGATTCGGTGTTTTACGATGGCCGCGAGGCAATGGCGGTGCGGGCCCTCAACATCGACCTGGCTCTTTTGACCAACAACGTCCCGGGCCAGGCCAACGGCTTGATCAACGGAGATACTTGGCTGCCTGCCGGCGTGCAAGAAGGCCGCGAGGGGGGTATTTTCTACGCCTTCCGGGAAGATGCGGTGCGAGAGGATGCCATTGCCCGCCCGCCTTTGACCAACTTCGCCGCCTATCAAACTGCCTGGCAAGCGGCAAACGCCCGCGGCACCCTTCCCTTCATCATGAATGCCGGTCAGCCTGGTCGCGACCAACCGGTCGGCGATCCGCCTGTTTCCGATCAAGGCCTCAGTCCCAAACCGGTGGACTACTACCCCGATCCGGATCGGCGGCCCTATGGCTTCCGGCTGCGCAATGGGGCAGTGCTGGCCCGCGGCGGGTTTAACCTCGATGAAGCCGTCTTTGGCCTCTCCTTTATTTCCGACAACCCCGTCTACATTCAAGGGGACTTTAACCTGCACCAGAGGAGGGAAGGCAAGGGGCTGGAAGAGGATCGGCTGGAAGAGTTCACCACTCGCCTCACTTTTGGATCAGACGGCCTTTACAGCAACTTCTACGGGCGACTCCGGAAGAATGAAGACCGGCGCTTTGCCCGGGCAGCGGAGGATCTCTGGCGACCCACTGAGATCATAGGCGACTCGATCAATATCCTCTCCGCCGATTTCTGCGATGGCAGCATTGACGATGGCTTTGTCCAGGATGGCACCCTCAATGGCGGCGGCAGCAGCTTTGTGGCCAACCGCGACTACCAGGGCAACCCACAGCGGGCCTCGGCTCCTCGCCGCAACGACTACTACGGCTGCAGCGGGCCAAACCTTGGGGCCAACACCTCCTTCCTCAACCAGGCGCTGGTGATCCGGGGCAACAACTGGCCGGCTCCGGATCCGAATAACAATGGCGCCGGTGTCCTGCGCTTCGACAATACCGGCGGGGCCCAGAACCTGGGCGACAACACCAACCAGCCCGGCTGGCCGGACGTGTTTGCCCGCGACACCATCTTTGAGCACCGCAACAGTGAAACCGACCGGACAGTAGGTCGGGGCGTGCCTGAGGTGCGGCAGTTGCGGGCGCCAGA
>NZ_JANSIV010000022.1:0-10914 GCF_047502705.1 Synechococcus sp. H70.1 | reverse complement strand
GCCTCGTGAGTCTTGGATGCTTCAGCTCTACTTCACAGACCCGGTACACGGGATCTATGAAGCAACTGGGGCAGAAGAAGAGACAAAAGCTCTGCTGTCAAGCGGGTGAGGAAACCCCACCCGCCTACGCGGTGGGGTAGTTCATGTTGCCCCCAATAGGACTATCCGGCGCTACAAGGCAGGGGAAGCCGCCAAGGCATTGCAGGATCCCCGAAGGCAGCAGCCTGGACTTGTCTTTCTAGAGGGACAGGCCAAAAGCACCCTGAGAGCCACCCCACCTGCCTTACAGGGAGCTTCAGCCACCCTCCTGTAGAGCGCGGCCTTCTCACTGCAACGGGAGCTGGTAGACACTCCGGGAAGGCCCTTCTACCCCATCTTTATCCTGAGTCTGATCCACCCCCACACCCCCAGCGGCTAGCTCTAGACAGGCTACTAGCAGGTGGGGATCCTGAGCGGGTTGCTGGCGTCGATTGGCCGCAGGTAAGCAAGATCCACCGCTAATTAGCTGAAGAAGCTTAAATAGGCTCAAGCCCATTTTGCAATAAGAATTTACGAAAATCCAGAGCTTTTTACCTTAAATCTGTAACTCTTAACGCTATTCTCAGAGAGGCAGTGCTAGACTTCTCTTATCTAGTCAAGGGTATTGCTTAGCTTTCCTCCCCTCGAGCTTACCGAAGCTCAAAAGGGGTAGGTTTATTGGCTCTAATTCTTGCCTGGCTTTGCTGCTGCTTGCAGCGAGCTGGGGTGCTGTTTTCAAGTCTTTTTGAGCATGAGTTGGAGGAACGTTGGAATGAACCGGCAGACAGTTCAGGTTAAGAGCGAGACCCGTAACCACCAAGGCCACTTTATCCCACAATCAGAGTACGTCCTAGTCGATGCCAACTGCAACGGCTGGGCGCTCATTTGTGCTGACAATGCCCGCTGCTACTACGTTGATCCCGATGCCCTCCAGTTTGAGGCCGGCTGAGGCTTAGTGCTGGAAATGGCAGACCTGCTTTGAAGTCATCCTAGGCTCTTAGAGCTGAGCAAAGCGATCGGTGGCTGCCAGGAGGGCGGTGCGGATCCCGGGCTCAGTGATGGCGTGGCCGGCATCAGGAATGAGGTAAAACTCCGCCTCTGGCCAGGCCTGATGCAACTCCCAGGCAGAAATGGGAGGACAGACGACATCGTAGCGGCCCTGGACAATGACAGCCGGCAGGTGGCGCAGGCGCTCTACCCCCTTAAGGAGTTGATCCTCCGCCTCCAAAAAACCGTGGTGGATAAAGTAGTGGCACTCTAGGCGGGCAAAGGCCTCGGCAAAGCTCTCCTGGCCAAAGCGCTCGATGAGCTCAGGGCTGGGGATCAGCTTGCTGGTGCTGGCCTCCCAAATGGCCCAAGCGCGGGCTGCCTTTAGGCGCACTTGAGGATCGGGGTCGGTGAGGCGGCGGTAGTAGGCTGCCAGCAGGTCATCCCGCTCTTCGGGGGGGATGGGCTCGAGGTAGTGTTGCCAGGCATCGGGAAAAAGGTAGCTGGCCCCCTCCTGGTAAAACCAGCGGATTTCAAAGGAGCGGAGTAGGAAGATCCCCCGCAAGATAAACCCCAGACAGGACTGGGGGTGGGTCTGGCCGTAGGCTAAGGCAAGGGCGCTGCCCCAGCTTCCTCCAAAGACAAACCAGCGTTCAATGCCCAAGTGCTGGCGCAGCCTCTCAATATCGGCCACCAGATCCCAGGTGGTGTTCTCCCGCAGCTCAGCGTAGGGGCGGCTCTTGCCGCAGCCGCGTTGATCAAACAGCACCACCCGCCAGCGGCTGGGATCAAAGTACTGCCGGTAGAGGGGATCGATCCCACCCCCTGGCCCCCCATGCAAAAACACCACCGGCTTGCCCGCCGGGTTGCCGCACTGCTCGTAGTAGAGGGTGTGCAGGGAAGAGACGGGGAGAAAGCCGTGATCGTAGGGCTCGATGGGCGGATAGAGCTCGCGCTGCATAGGCAGATCTGGAAACAAGCAGCTTTCTAGGGCCTGCGCAGGGCAATGGTGGCCTTGGGGGGGATCCCTTCTTGGAAGGTCTCGCCATCGGCGGCCACGATGACAAACTGCAGCTCCTGCCCCGGCTGGGCACCCAAATTGCTCCAGGGAATGGCCACCTCCAAACAGGCATCCACCACCGCCTTCACCTGATGGTTGATGGGGTGCCAGCTATGGTACTCCCCTGCCTGCAAGAGCTGAGCCTCGACGGGTGCGGGATGCTGGCCGGTGCCAGGCGGCGGCAGCGACAGCTTCAACAGGTGGCGGTAGAGATAGTTGAGGGGGGCTTCTGCGGGTAATCCCTGTAGGGGAATGGGGCTGTTGACGGTAACGCGGTTGGGATAAAACCAGAGCACCAGCAATTGCTTGGGCCGCTGCACCACCGAGCTAAAATCTAGCCGCAGATAGAGGTTGAAGTGATCGAACCCGTACCAGAGGCGGCGGATGACGCTGTTGCGGTGCATGGTTCCTCGAGCGGCGCCGATCTCCACCCGCCCGGCCTGGCTCCACTCCCGTTCGGCGGGGCGACCGTTGATGGTGGGATGGATAAACCCCTGCGGCAGGCGATCCCCCAGCCCGTCGTGATCCTCGAGGGGAAACTGCAGCGCCGCCGGCACCGCCTCTCCCAAAGCGGTGTAGAGGGCCTGTAGATGTTCCCGGAACAACTGGTCGAAAACGGCATCGTGGGCGGAAGAATGGCCCGCCCCAAACCACCAGAACCAGTCGGATCCCTCGGCCGCCCAGAGGGCTTCCCAGGCCTGGGGGGTGGCGTAAGGGTGATCCTGGATCACCTGGCGGGCTTGGGCCAGGAGCTCCCAGGCGCGGTTTTTGACGGGATCCCCAATCCAAGTGGTCAAGTCGGCCTCAATCCAAGAGCCGCTGTGCAATTGTTCGGCTGGCAGAAACTCGGTGGGAGGGAACTGATCCAAAAACTCGGAGACCGTTACCAAGCGCAGGGCCGGGTGTTGGCTGAGGCGGGTATAGAGGTTTTCCAAGAAGGGCCGGCCATCTTGGGGATAGTACTCCCAGCAATTTTCTCCATCGAGAGCAATGGTGACCAGCCAAGGCTGCTCTGGGGGCAGGCGGTTGCGGATATTCTCCAGATGGCCAATGAGGTCCTTGGCGGCAGCGTCGGCAGGCATGGTGCTGTAGCTAAAGCCAATGAGATCGGAAAGGCGGTGATCCCGGAAGACAATCGCCAGATCCCCCGCCTCGCTCTCAAGACGATAGGGCCGGTAGAGCTTTTCCGGCTCAAGGACATGGCCCTGCTCATCGCGGTGGAAAGGCTGGCCCAGGCTCCAGCCCAGCACTCCCTCGTCAGAGATAATCCACTCAAAGTCCTGCTTGCAGACGATGGGGACAATGGCGGGGCTAACCGCCTGCTCTGAAGGCCACAACCCCCGCGGATCGCGGCCAAAGCGCTCCCGGTAGATCTGCTTGGCCCGCTCCAGTTGGCTGTGGACATCCTGCTCCCAGTGGAAGGGGTAGCGGGGCAGGGGCAAGCCGGGCCGGGCCACCCGCGCCGAGCGCTCGCTTACCAGTAGGGGCAAGATAGGGTGGGTGTAGGGGCTAGTGGTCAACTCCAGTTGGCCGCTACTTTGCAACTTAGCGTGCTGGGGCAGGATGGCGGCCAGGATCTGCTGTTGCTTGGCGTAGATCCGCTGCCGATCCGCCAGGGTAAAGCCGGAGCCCATCTTAATCCAGCCCTCGATCTCCGGATCCTCTTGGAAGAGGGGATCGAACCAGGACAAATTGTGCCAGGCCAGCAGATCGCTGAAGTCTTGCGCTGTCCAGTACTGTAGGCACCAGTTGATCCCTTGCGATTCCCGCTGTTCGTAGAGCTGGCGGTAGCGGGGGTAGGGCTCAATCATGGTGGGGTAATGGCTGTCGAAGAAACGCTCGACAATGAAGCGCCGCTGCTCCGGGGTCAGCTTTTCGACAGGAGATAAAGTCAGCTCCAAATAGGGATCGAAGGCCGAGCCGGCCACGTAGTCCTCAATTTGCACAATGAGAGAGGGCACTAGGTTAACCGTTTGGTGCAGGCGGGGATAGCGCTCCAGCAGCAAAATTAAGTCCAGGTAGTCTTTGATCCCGTGCAGGCGCACCCACGGCAAGCGATACTTGCCTGCCAGCGGACTTTTGTAGAGGGGCTGGTGTTGGTGCCAAACCAGGGCGACATACAGCGGGTGGGTCATGGGAGGCACGGGATCCAACCATCACCCGGATACTAGCCCATCTGTCCGCCTCTCGATCGCAAGAAACTCTGGAAGGTTAAATGGTGGGGCTCCACCTGGATGGGGCCCACTGCGGGAAAACCTTGTCATTTGCCAGATTTCTCAGGACAATGGCGGCAAATGGAAGAGCTAAGGCATGACTGCTGCTACCCACGTCCTGGAACAGTCGATTGTTGTCTTTTCCCAAAACTACTTGCCCATTAGCCGGGTCAACATTAGGCGGGCGATTGTGCTGCTGCTGACGGGCAAGGCAGAGCCGCTGGCGATGATGAATGTGCCGGTATGGAAAGTGCGCTCCCCCAGCCAGGTGATCGAGGTGCCCGAGCACATCCGCCTGACCATCAAAGGCAAGGAGCGATCCTGGCGGGTGCCCCCTGTCAACCGGCGGGAGGTTTTGCGACGGGACCACCACACCTGTCAGTACTGCGGCAGCACCCATAACCTAACCCTGGATCATGTCGTGCCTCTTTCTCGCGGGGGATCCCACACTTGGGACAATGTAGTCACGGCCTGCGAGCGCTGCAACCAGCGCAAGGGCAACCGCACTCCTGAAGAGGCCAATATGCCTCTGCGCAGCAAACCCCGCGCCCCCCTCCACCCGACGGTGGCTTTTGCCGAGCAGTTTTGGCACAAACAGCAGAGCCGGCAAGAGCAAATCTACGGCTACAGCACAAGCTAGAATCGGCAAATCCCGGTTGTTATCGATGAGGATCCGCGTCGGCCATGATGACCGTAATGGAGTTTTTTGCCCTCAGCGCTGGCGAGTGGATGTGTCAGCGCACCAGCCATCACTTGGCTTTTCGCCGCTCTGAAGGAGGGAGGTCGCGGCTGCAAATTGCCACCCTTGCGGCAACCGATCCAGCTGTCATTCGGGTTTGCGAGCTGTTCAAGGTGGATCCGCAGCGGGCGGTGGGGGCAGCACGGGTACAGTGGCAGGGGGAGCAGGACTGGGACAACGAAGAGTACAAAGGCGATGTGGTGCTGGTTCCGATTCCCGATCCTGACAACCCCATGCGGGGGCAACTGCTGCGGGATCAGGGCTATGCTGAGAAAGTGCCGGTGGCGGGTACCTATGTGATGGGAGCCGATGGCGCCCTCACCCTCTACACCGAGTACGAAATGACCGAGTCGGAGGAGCGCATTTGGTTTGCCAGCCCCAATCTCCGCCTGCGGACTAGCATTGTCAAGCGCTTCGGCGGCTTTAGCATGGCTTCTTTCTGCTCCGAGGTGCGCAAGCTCTCCGCCAGCCCTTCCCCCCTCTCGGCCATGGCCGAGTCCCGCTCTCCCTAGGCGGGGGCTGACCAGATCCCTGGCTGAAAGTTGGCTCCTTTTGGGTGGGGGGAGAGCCTCAGCCAGCAAGGGATGGGCTAAAACCTCTGTTGGTGGGTTATTTGTAGACGGAAAACCCCGGCTGTGGCGGATCTAAGCAATTTTATCCAGGGTATTGAGCAGCTTATCGAGCTAGCCCAGAAGCTGGACGAGAAAAGAAACACGGGGGAGCTGCGAACCGAGGTGCGCATCCAGGCCCGTCCTTTGGGCAGCTCTATCCCCCCTTCCGGCTCCATCCCCCGTCGCCGCAGCAGCGCCCAGCCAAGGGATCCCTCCTGGAGCAGCGAGCCCCAAGGGATGTCTGCAACCCGCTTCCAGGAAACCTCTGGGGCTGCTGGGACAATCCCTGCCGAGCGCCCAGGGTCAAGGTCCAAGTTGTGCCTCAAGGACGTAGGGGGGCTTAAGGAACAACTGCAAGCCTTGCGGGAGTTGGTGGAGATTCCCCTCAAGCGGCCCGATCTACTGGCTAAGTTGGGGCTGGAGCCGCCCCGTGGCGTGCTGTTGGTTGGCCCCCCTGGCACTGGCAAAACCCTGACGGCCCGCGCCCTGGCCGAGAGCCTGGGGGTGAACTACATTGCCGTCGTGGGCCCGGAGCTGATTGGCAAGTACTACGGCGAGGCGGAGGCGCGCCTGCGGCAGCTGTTTGAGCAAGCGGCTAGGTCTGCCCCTTGTCTGGTGTTTATCGACGAAATTGACGCCCTTGTGCCCAATCGCAGCACCGTCGAGGGGGAGGTGGAAAAACGCTTGGTGGCCCAGCTGCTGGGGCTAATGGACGGGTTTGGGGCCCAAGAAGGCGTTGTGGTGCTGGCAGCCACCAACCGACCTGAAGCTTTGGATCCGGCCCTGCGGCGACCGGGGCGCTTTGACCGGGAGATCATCTTTAGGGTGCCGGATCGGGAGGGGCGGCGGGAGATCCTGGCCATTCACACCCGCGGCATGCCCCTGGCAGAGGATGTGGATTTGGACAGCCTAGCAGATCAGACGCTGGGCTTTGTAGGCGCGGATCTGCGGGGCCTGTGCCAGGCGGCCGCCTATGCGGCTTTGCGGCGCCAGGTGCCGGATCTAGAATCCCCCATTCCTGAATCCCTAAAAGTGACGGCAGCGGACTTTCAAGAAGCTCTGCAACAAGTGAAGCCGGCGGTGTTGCGCTCGGTGGAAATTGAATCCCCCCAGGTGAGCTGGGATCACATTGGCGGCCTGGAGCACGCCAAGCAGGTTTTGCAGGAGGCCATCGAGGGATCCCTGCTGCACCCAGAGCTGTACGAGCAGGCCCAGGCCCAAGCCCCCAAAGGGATCCTCCTCAGTGGGCCCCCCGGCACCGGCAAGACTCTCCTGGCCAAGGCCATTGCCTCCCAGGCCAAGGCCAACTTCATCGCCGTCTCCGGCCCAGAGCTCTTGAGCAAGTGGGTGGGCTCCTCCGAGCAGGCGGTGCGGGAACTCTTTGCCCGTGCCCGCCAATGCGCTCCCTGTGTGATCTTCATCGATGAGATCGACACCCTGGCGCCGGCACGGGGCAGTTACTCCGGCGATAGTGGCGTCAGCGACCGGGTCCTGGGGCAACTCCTAGCCGAACTGGACGGGATCCGCTCCAGCCAGGGGGTCTTGGTGGTGGCGGCCACCAATCGCAAGGAGAGTTTGGATCCCGCCCTCACCCGCGCCGGCCGGCTGGAGCTGCACCTGAGTGTGGAGCTGCCGGATCGCGCCGCACGGCGGGAAATCTTGGCTGTGCACAACCGCAGGCGCCCCCTGGGGCCAGATGTGGATCTGGAGGTGTGGGCTGAGCGCACCGAGGGCTGGAGCGGCGCCGACCTGGCTTTGTTAAGCAACCGTGCCGCCATTGCCGCCATTCGCCGCCACCGCGCCACTTCTGCCTCCTTAGACGCCAAGGCCTTGGTCATTGGCCAGGAGGACTTTGCCCAGGCCTTCGCTGAGCTCCAGCAGCAGCGGCAGGTCAGCTAGAAGACAGGGATCCCTTGCCATTCCGGTTGCCGATGGGCATGGGCCGCCTCGCCGCAAGTGCGGGGGGTGGGAAAGATCTTGTCGGGGTTGGCCAGATGCTGCGGGTCGAACACCTGCCGCACCCACTGCATGCTCTCCAAATCCGTGGGCGTAAACATCTCCGACATGTAGCAGCGCTTGTCGGCCCCGATGCCATGCTCGCCAGAGATGCTGCCTCCCAGGCGTACGCAGAGCTTGAGGATCTCACCCCCCAGCTTCTCCACTTGTTCCAGGGATCCCGGCACCGACTCGTCGTAGAGAATCAGCGGATGGAGATTGCCGTCGCCGGCGTGGAACACATTGGCCACCCGGTAGCCGTATTCGCGGCTGAGGCGCTCAATTTCTTTGAGGACATAGGCTAGCTGGCTGCGGGGGATCACCCCATCCTGGACGTAGTAGTTGGGGCTGAGCTTGCCCATTGCAGCAAAAGCCGCCTTGCGCCCTTTCCACAGCCGCGCCCGCTCTTCTGGGTCAGAGGCAACTTGCACCTGGCGGGCGCCGTTTTTGAGGCATAGCGCCCTCACCTGTTGGCTAGCTTCCTCCACCTCCAGCGCCAGCCCGTCCACCTCCACCAGCAAGATGGCTGCCGCATCCCGCGGGTAGCAGCCCAACTGCACCACATCCTCGACGGCGTTGATGCTGAAGTTGTCCATGATCTCCAGGCCGGCGGGGATGATCCCAGCAGCGATGATGTCGGAAACAGTGGCTCCTGCCGCCTCAACGCTCTCAAAATCTGCAAGCAAGACCTGCACCTGAGCCGGCGCCTTGAGCAAGCGGAGGGTGATCTCCGTCGCAATCCCCAGGGTGCCCTCAGAGCCGACAAACAGGCCCACCCAGTCGTAGCCGGGCATCTCCGGGATCTTGCCCCCCCAGCGCACCACCTCCCCATCCGGCAGCACCACGGTCAGGCCGAGGATGTGGTTGGCTGTTACCCCGTACTTGAGGCAGTGGACGCCGCCGGAGTTTTCCGCCACATTGCCGCCGATGGAGCAAACCGACTGGCTAGAGGGATCCGGCGCATAAAAATAGCCCTGGGCGGCCACCGCTTGGGTAATCCAGGCGTTGATTACCCCCGGCTGCACCACCATGCAGCGGTTGTCTAGGTCAATCTCCAGGATCTGTTTCATCAGGGTGGTGGCGATGACGACGCTATTTTCCACGGGTAGCGCCCCTCCCGAAAGGCCAGTGCCGGATCCCCGGGCCACAAAGGGCACCCGATAGCGGTTGCACAGCTTCACCACCTGCGCCACCTCCTCCGTGGTGCGCGGCAACACCACCAAAGCCGGCCTTTGCCGGTAGCTGGTCAGCCCGTCGCACTCGTAAACCAGCAGCTCCTCCGGCTTGCTGATCACTCGCTGCGGATCGAGAATTTTTTTGAGCTCAGCCGTCAGCTTGATCCAGTCGAAAGTAAGGCCAGTTTGCAGAGGAGGGGAAGGACGTACAACCATAGATCGTCGGGGAGAAATGTCCTCAGAGGAGATATCGTCACTATAGTCTGGCCGGAGAGCCTATGCAGTCCCGCAGCGCCGAACAGATCCTCGAACAAGTGCGGCAGCTCTACGACCTCTACCCCTTCCCGCCACAGCCCATCGCCACCGTTCCCCCGCCAGGGTGGAACTGGCGCTGGAGCTGGCCCCAGGCCTATGCCTTCTGCACAGGTGCTCATCCAGGCCGCCGCCCAGTGCGCATTCTGGACGCTGGCTGCGGCTCTGGGGTGGGGACGGAGTATATCGCCCACCAAAACCCCAACGCCGAAATCTGGGCCTTTGACCTAAGCAGCCGCGCTCTAGAGATTGCCGAGGCCCGCTGTCGGGCTTCCCAGGCACCACCGGTGCACTTTCGCCAGCTCAACGTCTACGACATCGACCAACTGCCAGGGCAGTTTGACTTCATCAACTGCGTGGGTATGCTCCACCACTTGCCCGATCCAGCAGCGGGGCTCCAGGCGCTGGCCAGCAAATTGGCTCCCGGTGGAATCCTGCATTTGTTTGTCTACGGCGAGCTGGGCCGCCATGAGATTCGCCTCATGCAGAAGGCCATCCGCCTCTTGGTTACCGGCTCTGAACACCAACCCCTCGCTTCCCCAGAGCAATTGCAAAAGGCCCTCCAGGTGGGTCGCCGTCTTTTCGAGATCCTGCCGGCAAGCAACCGCATCCAGCAGCAGGAACAGGCCCGCTGGGCCATCGAGAACGTGGACGACGAATGCTTTGCCGATATGTACCTGCACCCGCAGGAGGTGAACTACAACATTGAGACCCTATTTGAGCTGATCCGCGCCTCCGGACTGCAGTTTCTGCGCTTTTCCAACCCGGAGTTTTGGCGGCTGGAGCGGGTGTTGGGCCAGGATGAGGCCCTACTAGCCCAGGCGGCTCAACTGCCGGAGCTGGAGCGCTACCGCCTGATTGAGCTGCTGGATCCGGTGGTGGCCCACTACGAGCTGTTTCTTGGCAAGCCCCCCATTTGCCGCTGGGAATGGACCCATCCAGAGGAGGTGGCCGCGGCAGTGGCTCACCTCAGCCCCTGCCTGGGTCTGTGGCCAGGGCGGAGCCTCTTCAACTACGCCTACGAGGCCATCTCCCTCAGCGAGGAGGCCTTTGCCTTTTTGCAGCAGGTGGACGGGATCCGCACCGTCCAAGCCCTTCAAGAGAGCCTAGACTCTCCCCTGAGCTGGCCGCAGTTGCAGCAGTTGCTGCGCTGGCAGGTGCTGCTCTTGGAGCCGCAAGAGAACGGTTTTTGAGGGCTCTTGGCGAGTCTGAGACAGAAAGAGGCTACTGCGGCATTTGCTTTCTTGGACTTCCCTAGCTTATGCTAGGAGACTGTGACCTTTCCCCTGGCCATTTCTGGGGTTATCGCCATGCCCAAGATCAAAACCCGCAAGGCAGCCGCTAAGCGCTTTCGCCTCACTGGTAACGGCAAGTTCCTGCGCCGCCGAGCCGGGCACAACCACCTACTTGAGCACAAAACCAGCAACCGCAAACGCAAGTTGGCGGGTGTGGCCTTGGTGAGCAAGCAGGATCTGGTCAATGTGCGCCTGATGCTGCCCAACACCCACTAGGGGAAATCCACCCCCTCAGCCTAGGGTGAGCCCTCGCCACAGCAGGCTGGAAGTCTCAAGCTCTGTTGGCCTCGGTATCTGTATTGGGTTACTGCCATGAGAGTCAAACGCGGCAATGTTGCCCGCAAGCGTCGTAAGAAGATCCTCAAGCTAGCCAAAGGCTTTCGCGGAGCCGGCTCCAAGCTGTTTCGCACTGCCAACCAGCAGGTGATGAAGGCGCTGCGCAGCGCCTATCGGGGTCGCCGCCGCAAGAAGCGGGATTTTAGCCGCCGCTGGGTTGGCCGCATCAACGC
>NZ_JANSIV010000021.1:1196-11116 GCF_047502705.1 Synechococcus sp. H70.1 | reverse complement strand
GGGGGGATCCCTAGAAATTGGAAACGAGAAGGGCTATGGTGCTAAGCCAAGCCCTTCTTTTTTCGGTTCCCCCTTTGGGAGGATCCAATGAGCTCAGTGCTGCCAAAGCTGGCTCTGACGTTGGGAGATCCGGCGGGGATTGGGCCGGAAATTGTGCTCAAGGCCCTGGCGGATCCCCAAGTGCAGGCCTGCGCCCAGATAACCGTAGTAGGCGAGCGGCAGGTTTTGCAGGCTGCCCACCGCCTCTTGAAAGCAAAAGGGGTAACGGATCCCTTAGCCGACCCGGCAGGGATCCCAGTCCTGGAGTGCCCCAGCGGCTTCCACCTAGAGCCCTCGCGCGTGGGTCGGGGGGATGCCCAGAGCGGGGCAGCCAGCTTTGGCTACCTGAAAGCAGCTATTGAAGAAGCGCTGCGGGGTCAGTTCCAAGGGATCGTGACCGCCCCCATCGCTAAATACCTCTGGCACCAGGCGGGCTACCCCTTTCCCGGTCAGACCGAAGTCCTGGCCCAGCTCAGCGGGCGCGAGCGCTACGGCATGCTGTTTGTGGCCCGTTCCCCCCACAGCGGCTGGCAGCTCCGAGTTCTGCTGGCCACCACCCATATTCCCTTGCGCCAGGTGCCCCTCACCCTTACCCCCGAACTGGTGCGCACAAAGCTGGACCTGCTGGCGGGATCCCTGCGCCAGCTCTTTGCAATCGCTGATCCCGTCATTGCCGTGGCTGGCCTCAACCCCCATGCCGGCGAACAGGGTCAACTGGGCTCAGAGGAGCAGGAGTGGCTGGCGGAGCTGCTAGGTAGTTATCCCCACGCCAAAATCTGGGGGCCCCTCCCCCCCGACACGATGTGGCTGGCTCCCGCCCAGGCTTGGTATGGCCAAGGATCCCCCGCCGTGGCCGACGCCTACCTGGCCCTCTACCACGACCAAGGCCTGATCCCTGTAAAACTGCTGGCGTTTGATCGGGCCGTCAACCTAACCCTGGGGCTGCCCTTCATCCGCACCTCCCCCGACCACGGCACTGCCTTTGCCATAGCCGGGCAAGGGGTGGCCCGGGCCGAGAGCCTCAAGCAGGCCATCCTGCTGGCAGCCGAGTTGGCCCTTAGCTCCGCCGCAGCGTCTCGATCCCTTCAGAGCTAGCAATAATGGCCTCCGTGGCCATGCCGATAAACAGGCCGTGCTCCACCACCCCCACCGTTCCCTTGAGTTGCTCAGCCAGCTTGGCTGGATCGGCGATGGGGCCAAACTGGCAGTCGAGGATGTAGTGCTGCTCGTCGGTGAGGTAGGGATCCCCGTCGGCATTGCGCCGCAGCACCGCCTGACAGCCCAGGGCCTCCACCCGCGCTAGGGTCGTCTTCCAGCCAAAGCGCACCACCTCCACCGGCACCGGAAAGCGCGTGCCCAGATGCGGCACCTTCTTGGAGGCATCGGCAATAATGATGAGCTGGGCAGCGCTGGCCTCCACCAATTTTTCCCGCAGCAGGGCTCCCCCCGCTCCTTTGATTAGGTTGAGGGATCCCACTTCAATTTCATCGGCGCCGTCAATGGCCAAATCTAGGCGCGGCTGCTCTTCCAGCGTGGCCAGCGGGATCCCTAGCGAGCGGGCTTGTTCCGCTGTGCGCTCCGAGGTGGGCACCCCGATAAACTGCAGCCCCTCCTTTTGCATCCGCTCCGCCAGGGCGCTCACGGCAAAAGCGGCTGTGGATCCCGTGCCCAGGCCCACCACCATGCCCGACTGGACCTTTTGAGCTGCCGCCTGGGCCGCCGCCTGTTTTAGCTCATCTGCACTGGCCATAGTCCAACCAAATTTACCGTCCACTCCAGCTAAAGCCTGGCGGTGCCTCCACCACCTGGCCAAAGAGATCGTAGGGCTCGGCCCGTGTAATCTGCACCGGCACCAGGGATCCCAGGGATCCCGGCCCGCGCACGTACACCACCCCGTCCACCTCAGGGGCAAAGCGGGGGGAGCGGCCAATCCACTCGCCGGTGCGGGGGTTTTCCTGCTCCAGGAGCACAGGCACCACCCGGCCCACCTGCTCGCGGTTGCGGCGGAAGGCGATCCCTTGCTGCAGTTGCATTAGGCGGGCGCGGCGCTCTTTTTTGACGCGCTCAGGCACTGGGTGGGGGAGGTGGTAGGCGGGGGTACCTTCCTCAGGAGAAAAAGTAAACACCCCCACATGGTCAAATTGGTGGCGCTGCACAAAGTCCAACAGATGCTGGAAGTGCTCCTCCGTCTCGCCGGGAAAGCCCACAATAAAGCTGGTGCGCAGCACAGCGTTGGGCAGCGCCTGGCGCAGCCACTCGATTAGCCGGTCGTTGACCTGGCCCTGCCAGGGGCGGTTCATGGCCTTGAGGATCTCGGGATGGCTGTGCTGCAGCGGCAGATCCAGATAGGGCAAGAAATTGGGGGTCTCCTGAATGGCCTCCACCACCGCTGGGGTGATGCCCGTGGGGTAGGCGTAGAGCATGCGGATCCAGGGAATGGGAACCTGGCCTAGAGCGCGGATAAGCTCGGCCAGCCGTGGCTCCCCGTACAGGTCGATCCCGTAGTTGGTGGTGATCTGGGAAATGAGGATGAGCTCCTGCACCCCTTCTGCAGCCAGTTGTTCTGCTTCCCGCAGGATAGACTCGATGGAGCGGGAGCGTTGCTTGCCCCGCAGGTGGGGGATGATGCAGAAAGAGCAGCGATAGTCACACCCTTCAGCTACCCGCAGGTAGGCCACCGGCGCGTGGGTGGTGCGATAGCGGGGGACGGTCTCATCGGCAATGTAGTCCAAGCTGGAGGTAACGGCGTTAACCCGCTCTCCCCGCTCCACCCGCTCAATCACCTGGACAATTTGGTGGTAGTCGCTAGTGCCCACAATGGCCACTGCCTCGGGGATCTCCCGCAGCAGCTCCTCTTGGAAGTGTTGCGCCAAGCAGCCGGCGATGATGATCTTCTTGCCCTGTACCGCCAGCTCCATCAGGGTGCTGACCGACTCCCGCCGCGCCGCCTCGATGAAGCTGCAGGTGTTGACGATAACGTAGTCGGCGCTGTCTTCATCCCCTTCCACCCGGTAGCCCGCCTGGGCCAGCAGACCCATCATGTGTTCTGTGTCCACCCGGTTTTTCTCACAGCCCAGGTGCACAACGGCAACGGCCGGTGCTTCCTTTGGAGGAGCGGCAGGGCCGCGAGAGGGTGTAGGCAAAGCGGTCTCCAACCGGTTCATAGCCACAGGAGAGGCCGAGAAAATGGCGACAGCAGAAGTTAAAGCTTTCTTATTCTAGTTCTAGTTGGGCTTCGCTTCTGAAGGCGGGGAGGAGGATCGTCTGCCCACCAGCTCAATCGGGCTACTCCCCAAGTTGAACCCACACCAAGCCAAGAGCCACAGCCACTGCCAGACCGCTGGCCGCCCAACTGCAGGGATCCCCTGCCCTCTCTTCTGGGAGCAAGGGCGCTTTTCCGTAGCCCCGCAGGCGCAGCGCCTGATAGACGCGCTCAGAGCGCTCGTAGCTGCGCACTAGGAGAGTGCCTACGGCAGCAGCCAGGAAGGGCAGGTCTTGGCGCAAGGCCGGGCCCGGGCGCCACAGGGATCCCCGCGGTTGCCAGCCCCTCAAGCGGGCTGCTCGTTGCATCTGCTGCCACTGGGCGCCTATCTCCTGCAAATAGCGCTGCGTCAACCAGGCCAGTTCCAGCAGGAGGTCGGGGATCCCTACAGCCCGCAGAGCTGCCAGCAGGGCTGGCAGAGGGGTGGTCTCCACCAGCAGCGTTGCCAGCGCCAATAGGGCCAGGCTGCGCCCGCCAAGGCAGAGCGCCCTCTCCAGCCCCTCCCAGCGCAAAGCCAGGGATCCCCAGCGCCAGAGGATGGTATCTCCCACAACTAGGGGTAGAAGGGCAACGAAGGCGATGAGCAAAGCGCCTGGAGCAGCCAGCCGTCTTAGCCCTTGGCGCAGGGGCAATCCGGAGAGCGCCCAGAGAAGAGCCACCAGCACCCAGACTAGGGGCAGCAAGGTTAAGCGCTGCACCTGGGCGCAAGCTGCCATCAGGGCTCCCAGGCCCACCAGCTTGGGCAAAGGCTGCCAGCGGTGCAGCCAAGCGGGGGAGGGAGGGAGGGGAGCGGGTGGAGAGAACTGCCTTCCCCTGAGCTCCGGGGAGATGACGACCTCGGCCCTATCTTTTGGCATCTTCTCCCAACAGATCCGGTTGCACCCGCTGCAAAAACCGCACCACCCAATGGGTAAACAGCCCCTCCACCGCTGCCAGAGGGAGGTGGGCCATCACCAAGCTGCCCAAGGCCAAGCGCTCTGCTTGGGTGGAGACCGTCCCCTCGCCTAGGAGAGCAGCCATGAGCACCCCATAGAAGAGCAGCGCCGCCAGCCCCACCCCCGCCGCCCCCGCCCAGAAGGCCGCCAACCCAGCTCCCATTGGCCGCCGGCCTGCCCGAAAGATCCCCCCTGCCAAGAGCGCCGGGATCCCCATAATGGCGGCGTTGATCCCCAGCGTGGTCAGCCCCCCGTGGCCAAAAGCCACCGCCTGGAAAAACAGGCCCACCACAATTGCTGGGTAGGCCAAGGCCCCCAACAGCACGCCCAGCAAGCCATTGAGCAGCAGGTGCAGGCTGGCCGGAGGAAAAGGCAGGTGAAGGGAGGAGGCAACAAAAAAGGCGGCGGTCAGCAGCGCCGCTTTGGGGAGTTGGCGGCGGGGATCCTTTTCCAAGCGCTGGAGGAGGTGTAGGCTCCAGCCCGTCAGCAGGGCAGTGATGCCATACCCCCCCAGCCAAAGCGGTGCTGGCAGAAGGCCCTCGCTGATGTGCATGGCTAGTCCTGGCTCAAAGCAGCAGCACCTCCTGGGGAGTCGGGGAGTTCTGGGCCTTGGGAGGGACGGGGTCGGGAGAAAAACAGGGCCGTACCCAAGCACCCCCAGAGGATGCAGGCAGCCATAACCCCCCGCTGCAGAGGGCCAAAGGAGGAGCCGTTGGGGATCCCCTCTGCCTGCATAGCCGCTTCGCCCACCGGCACATTCACCACCACGCCGTGGCCGGCCTGGCGAATGCGCACCTGCCACAGTCCCTTGAGCTCAGGATCCGGCTGCAGCAGAAATCGCCCCTGCTCATCCGTTTGCCCTTCCTGCCAAGGGGTGGTGGGATCGGTGGGTGCAAACACCGTAACGCGGGCAGAACGCAGCGGCTCGCCGGAATCGTAGCGGGCTTGGATCTCGAAAGTGGGAACGGCCCGCCAAGAGGCCTCCACCCCATGAGCCCAAGCCGGAGCAGCCAGTAGCAGACCAAGAGCCGTCAGGCTCAGACGCCAGGAGGGATGGGAACGGAGGCGGAGTTTTGACCGGTTCATAGGCAAGCATCTCACGGCTTTAGTCTCTGGCCAGCCAAGACTCAGGGCTCCGTCCCGCGAGCCAGGCAAAGAGCTGTCCTTGCCCAAGACGCTGCGGCAACGGTCCTCCCCCACCTCTTTCCAGCTTGGCAGGATCTCCAAGATGACCTTTGCAGCAGGGGATCTGTCGTGAGAGGCTATGATCCCTCCTCAAAGCTCAGCGCTCAACCTTCCTTCCGGGCAACGACCACTACCTGAGATGGGAGGCGCCTTCCCCTGGCTTGGCTACCAGGTACTGTCCTAGCCAAACACAGGCTGCCTTGCTGTCACAATCCCCCGCTGGGGCATCTTGCTACTCCTGCGCCAGGTTTCCAGCCCGCACCCAGCCCTCTTGCCCGTTCTGCCGCCGGATGCGCTGCCACCGGCCATCGGCGCTGTACTCCAACACCGTCACCACCTCGTCCATGGGCAGGCCGCCAATGTAGGCTCCTTCCCGCTCGGGAGTGGCCCGCAGGGCCAACCCCCTTGGCTCAATGACCCGTCCCCGTACCCCGGGAGCAAGGCGGGTTTCTCCAGCTGGCCGAACTGGCGAAGGGGTGGACTTAGGTGGAGATTCAACCCTAGGAGGTGCAGAGGGTGGAGCCGAGGCAACTGCTGCTCCTTCCACAGGGCCCAAATTGCCCGCCCGCACCCAGCCCTCTTGTCCGTTCAACTCCCGCCGCACCCGTTGCCAGCGGCCATCGGCGCTGTACTCCAGCACCGTCACCGTTTCCCCCACCCCGATTCCCCCTTGGTAGGCTCCATCTGCCGACGGCTCGCTGCGGATGGCTAAACCAATGGGCTCGATTACCCGCCCGCGGCTGCCAGGGGGAAAGGCAGGGGGGGTGCCAGTGGTCGGTAGGGACTCCCTCTGCGTAGCGCGAGCAGAGGGGGAACTTGTGGGTCTGGGCAAAGGCTCGATGCGCACTGCTCGAGGAAACTGAGGCACCGCAGGAGGAGCCAGTAGGGGGGCAGTAAACTGCCACACCTGCCAGCCCAAAGCAGCCAAAGCCCCTACAGAGATGCTCAGGGCCACCAAGGTGCCGAAGGGAAAACCGTTGGCAGCAGGAGAAGAACGGCCTCGCATCGGGTAGTTAGCTATCCAAAACTCAGCTCCCAAGAAGCTAGTGACAAAAGCCAAGAAAAGGGCCTTGTCAAGGCTTGCACCGGAGCATCTCTAGTACTTCTAGTTTCGCCTCTGGGTGCTAGCTTGGGGAGCTACCTACCGAGGGGCAGCGTTTGACTTCTACTTAGTGAACATATTCTCCCAGTCGGTGGTGAGAACTTCGTGGCCAAAGGTCCAGCCAGCCAGGAGCAAGGGCAAGGCCAAGCCCAAGAAGCCAAAGAAACTGATGACCTGGGCAATTTGCCGCTGCATCCTTTTCTTTTTGGGGTCGGGGATGGAATTGGCAGCTACTGTGAGCTTGGAGCACAAGGCCACCACCACCGCCCCCGCTGGCCCCAGCACTAGCGATGGCCACAGCCAATCCGCAACTTGGGCAAATGCGTAGGCACCGGTGAACGGGATAATGACAAAACAGGCCAGCTCCAGGATCCCCCAGGTGAAGAGGGCCAACTGGAGATCCTTGCGAAAGACTGCGTTGGGATCGTACATAAGCCTCTGGGAGGAACCATCACCATGCCACTCTAAGGCTTGGCTGGCGAGTTGAGGAAAGAAGTGCCCAGCTTGCAAGCCGAGGTATTAAGAACCTGAAGCAGTCTGTTGCCTCTGCTGTAATTTAAATAGGCCGCCTGGGTCGGCTGCTTTCTCCAACTCAGGCCAAGGATGCCCTGCTAGCAAAGCTCTTCTGCAAGTTTTCACCCTGCTATGTCCCGCATCCTCGTCATCGATGACGATCCCAGCATTTGCATGCTGCTCAAGCGGTATTTGCAGCGCCAGGGATATATGGTCGAGGTGGCCGCAACCGGCGCCGAGGGCTTGCAACAGTTGCGGGCTTTTCAGCCGAACTTGGTGATTTTGGATCTGAACCTGCCAGATGTTAGTGGCTACACTCTCTGCCAACAGATGCAAAAGGAAACCGGCGTGTACGTATTGATGTTAACTAGCCGAGTGAATCCTGCCGACAAGCTGCAAGGGTTTCAGCTAGGTGCAGATGACTACCTAACCAAACCCTTCAGCCTGCCGGAGTTACAGGCACGGGTGCAAGCTATCCTGCGCCGAGGACGGACAAAAACCAAGATTGCAGGCGCGCCGGTTTTGACTTTTGCCTCTTTGGTGATTGACCCAACTACCCGAGAAGTCACCCGCAACCAGCGCCCAATTCACCTGACAGCTTTGGAGTTTGACTTGCTTTACACCATGGCCCGACACCCAGGGCGGGTCTGGCGGCGGGCTGAGCTAATTCAAGAGGTGTGGGATTTTAACTATGAAGGGGATGAGCGGGTTGTCGATGTCCACATTGGCCAAATTCGCAAGAAATTGGAGACTGATACCAGTCAGCCCGAGCTAATCCGCACTGTGCGCGGCGTTGGCTACAAGTTTGAACCCCCCACTCCCAAAGAGGGGTAGTCAGCACTCCCCCCCTGGGAGAGGGGCTAGGGGGGAGGGCACGCTAATCTAGACGACGACCTGTTAGGCGCACAAAAATATCTTCCAGGTTAGCAGGGCGCACCATCAGGCCAGTTTTGTCCGGCTCAGCTTCCAACTGCCGCTGGGCCTCCGCCAAGCTGGGGAAAAAGGTGTAGCTCACTTCCTGGCCGGGGCGGGAGCGCACCAGCAGGGCTTCCCCGTACTTGGCCCGCAACTGGTCGGTGCTGCCCAGCTCGATCAGCTTCCCGCCATCCATGATGCCGATGCGGTCGCACAGCTCCTCGGCCTCCTCCATGTAGTGGGTGGTAATCAGCAAAGTCATCCCCTGCCGGTTGAGATCCCGCAAGATCTCCCACAGTAGCCGCCGCGCCTGGGGATCCAACCCAACGGTTGGCTCATCTAGAAACAAAATTTGCGGCCGGTGCAACAGCGCCCTGGCCACTTGCAGGCGCCGCTTCATGCCGCCCGAGAGGGTCTTCACCTTGTCGTGCCGGCGGTCGGCCAGCTTCACGTATTCCAGCCACTCCTCGATGCGCCGCTGCCGCTCCGGGTTGGGAAGGTGGTGCATGCGCCCATGAAACTCCAGGTTTTCCCAAACTGTCAGCTCTGCTTCTAGGGTGATGGGCTGCAACACCACCCCAATCTGCCGCCGCACTGCCAAGGGATCCCGCACCACGTCGTAGCCCCCCACGTAGATGGATCCCTGGCTGGGACGGGTGAGGCTGGTGAGCATGCGGATGGTGGTGGACTTCCCAGCCCCGTTGGGGCCCAGCAGAGCAAACACCTCCCCCTGTGGGATCCGCAGGCTCAAGTCCTGCACGGCCACCTGCTGCCCAAAGCGCTTCCATACCCCCTGCATTTCCACTGCTGCCGGCTGGGTCTGAGGCAGGGCCGGGGCCGTCGAAAGAGCGGTTACAGTCGGCTCCATCTGCGGGTGTAAAGAAATCTTTCTTCTCCAGCATACGTCAGTTGAGCCACAGGTCTTAACTGGGGATCCCTGCTGCGTTATCTCTCGAGCTCTTCCGTGGCTGTGATCCCATCCTCTGTCAATCTTGCTGGAGCTTGCAAAATAGTAGACACTGCCCCTGAAAACTGCACTTACAAGGTAAAAAAATGCAGAGCAAAGACCGATTTGACCAAATTGACTTCCGCCTGGATCGCCTAGTTGGTGCCGTGCTGACCCTAGCCGAGAGCGTCAGCTCCATCAAAGACGACTTGTCTTATTTGAAAGGCATTGTTCAGCAACAAGTGCTGATGACCCAGGAGCAAACTGCCTGTCTGGGAGAGCTGAAGGTCCTTTGCCAGCAGCAGGCGGAGACGGCCCGTCGCCAAGCGGAAACAGTTGACCGCCTCATTGCCCATCTTTTGTCAGCTCAGGATCCCAGGTCGTAAGGGATCCCCAAAAGGCGTGCCAAAATGGCAGCAGAGCTGAGGTTGTCCGCCGTTGGAGTTCCAGCAGGGTTCTGTTGACGCAGAAGAGTTGCTGGCCTTTTTTCGCTGTCGGCGCCTGCCCTACCTAGATCGCTTTGGGCCTCAAGAAGCCAAGCTGCCGCCGGAAAAGCTGCTGGAGCAATGGCGTCGGGATCGCCAAGCTCTGCAAGCTGCTGTGCTGGAGCAATTCCCTGGCGAACAGGTGGCGCCGGGCAATGAAGCTCTTTTAGCAGCCATGGCAGCAGGGACAGAGCGGATCTACGGCGGACAGGTCGTAGCAAAGCTGTTCTGGGAAGTGGATCCCGAGGGAGTTGCTGAGGCGGAGCCTGCCGGCTCTGCAGTTGCCCTCGCCCCTTCCCCTGAGACAGAGGTTGAGCTCCACTCCACCGCCAAGACACCCTCCAACCCTGCACTGCCGCCTGCGGCTGTTCCAGAGTTTCGTTCCCTTTGGGTAAGCAGCTCCCTGGATCTCCTGATTCGGGATCCCTCTGGCATTGGCAAGGGCCAACCCTCCTACCTGCCAGTGCACATTCGCACTAGCAAGCGACCCAAGCCGGAGTACGAATTGTTGCTAGTGCTGCAGGCAGAATTGCTGGGA